>JBBAAG010000008.1 GCA_041658405.1 Elusimicrobiota bacterium | reverse complement strand
AGCGCTGCGTAACGGTGATACGGTTCCCGAAATGATAACACACACAATACTTAGCATTGTTAGATACATTCTTACCATCATTTTACTTGAACCTCGTAAATACATAATACACCCTCAAATATTCTTCTTTATATCCTTCCGGCAACGGCGGTAACGGGTCAGAAAGTTTCACCGCGCGTAGTGCCGCTATATCAAACAACTGATCACCGCTTGACTTGTCAACTTTAACATCTTCAATCTTACCATCCCTGAGTATCCGGAACAAAATCAAAGTTTTCAGTACTTCATTATCACTTGTCCACCGCCAGTTAGTATCCACCTTTTGTTTTACCGCAACTAAGTAGTAGGAGTACGGAAACTTAGCGGCATCTACGGACAACCCAGTCCCCGCAGGGCCAGATACATTTTTTTGGAATGGACTAACATCCTGACCGGCATTCTTCATGTTTTTTGCAATATCATCGGTAACAATATTTTTTGGGAGGATAGCGTTTTTCCCCGCAGTACTATCTTTTTCTATACTCTTAAACCTGTTACTTTTAGGCATAATATTCTGAGGTTTAAAATCATTAAGATTAAACGCTAACCGTTGCCTGCGCGTACTTTTTTTATCTTTAACCAAAACATCATCCTTATTTACGGCCTTACTTTTCTGCACCTGTTTCTGGATAACAGCGGCCTCCGCTGCGGCTTTAGCAGCCGCTTCCGCAGCCAGTTCTTCCGCTGACGGAGGTAAACTTACCCTCACAACTTCAATGATCCCAGGTGTGCGCAGGAAAACTTTTTTTGTACTCATTGATGTCATCCAGAAAAGGCATAAGTGCAGGAGTACTGAGATCAATACCGGTATTTTTAAATCAGATACCATATGTTATTGTTTTTATCAGTCCTGTTTTTTGGAAGGAGATGATTTTGTTAACTCGTACAACCTCTCCTTCGCTTGTTTCCCTTCAGGCGTTTCCGGAGCGTTAATACTTAACTGCTCCCAAATTTCCTGTGCTTCAGGTATGCGGTTAATTTGTTTCAATACCAAGGCTTTACGATACAGCGCAGCAAATGTTTTCTCACCTCTGGGATTTGCTTTGACATACCTATCATATGAAGCAACAGCGTTCTCATATAACTTCTTCGCAAATAAACATTCTGACAGGTAATACTGCCCATCCGCTGCAATTTTTGTATTAGGGTACTTGGCAATCAAATTTTCAAACCCCAGGATTGCGAGGTCATACTTCCCCGCGAAATAATCGCTGTACGCCATCTGGTATAACTCCGTCGGGGTAACTTCTTTACCGGAAGGATTCACCGGTGTAGGAAGGTTCTGCCGGATATCCTTCAACCGTGAACCCATAACAGCATCAAAATCATCGAATTTATTAAGCATAATATTGATATACCGCTTATTCTCGTCAAGATGCTCATTCAGAGTTTCAATTGTCTGGCTCAACCCTTTAATATCTGATGACAACGACGCCTGGTTTTTTCGTAAGACAGAAAGTTCACGCTGAAGTTCAGATATAGAAGCGTTTAACCCGTCAATATCCTTACGTGTAGCTATACACCCGGGTAAAACAAGGATAGATAAAACCAGGATTCCTGTAAAACGTAGGTTCATGTATTTAATTCCCGTCACTTCACTTTTTCTGGAGTTTAGTAACAGCACGGCGGTTTTGCGCGCCAAGTTCAGAATCACCGTTCACGCATGCACCGGGATGCAACAACATTTCTTCGCCATACGATATTGTAGCGATCCGCGCAGGATCAATACCCAGTTGAGCGTAGTACTCACGCAAAATTTTTGCGCGCCGCTGGCCAAGCCCGAGATTGTATTCCACAGTCCCGCACTCACAACTATGACCTTCAATCAGTATTGTTACGTCACCATTTTTTTTCAGGACTTCAGCGTTAGTTTCAACCACAGATTTCATATCGTCACGGACATCAAATTTATCGTAATCAAATATTACTGTTTTAAGGTTTTTAGCTTCATCCCATTCTTTCCCACGTATTTCGGGTTCTGCCGGCAGGTTATCTTCTGGTTGCTGAGTATCTTCAGTAATTGCTTGCTCAGTTGTACTGGGAGTTAACGGCGTAGTAACAACCACTTTTTCAGGTTCAAGCTTGACTACCGGCTTTTTTGGACAACCTAAAATATTTAATGTCAGAAAAACCATTGTTATTGCCATAAACAATAATTTCAATTTTTGCATAACTAAACCTCCCTAGCACAAAAAATAATTGTTCTCAATTTACTCCATATTTTAGCATATACACCCATTTATTACCACCTATTTCCAAACCTTTTATGAGTAAAAATGGCTATATATCATTTATCAAGAAATGTTTTTAGGTATGACCCGGTATATGACTTTGTGTTTTTAACAACAGCTTCCGGAGTTCCTTCTGCAACAACGAACCCTCCGCGGTGGCCACCTTCAGGCCCAAGGTCAATAATCCAATCCGCAGATTTTACAACTTCGAGGTTATGTTCTATGATCAACACCGTATTCCCGTTATCCACCAAACGCTGCAGTACATCCAACAGTTTTGCGACATCCGCAAAATGCAACCCTGTGGTTGGTTCATCAAGAATATACAACGTCTTACCCGTTGCACGGCGGCAAAGTTCACTTGCGAGTTTAACGCGCTGTGCTTCCCCACCGGATAACGTTGTTGCCGGCTGGCCAAGTTTTATGTATCCCAACCCAACATCAGAAATGGTCTTAAATACGCGCTGTACAAAATGTATATTCTCAAAAAACGTTACCGCCTCATCCACCGGCATCTCAAGAACGTCGTATATACTTTTTTCTTTATACCTCACCGCAAGAGTTTCCTCATTAAACCTCCGGCCCTGGCACACATCACACTTGACATATACGTCAGGAAGAAATTGCATCTCAATCTTTGTCATACCATCACCCTGGCATGCTTCACACCGCCCGCCTTTGACATTAAACGAAAACCGTCCCGGCTGATACCCCCGGCGTTTAGCTTCCGGTAACCTCGCAAAAATGTCGCGTATATGCGCAAACACGCCGGTGTACGTAACAGGATTTGACCTCGGTGTACGCCCGATCGGCGCCTGGTTGACAATGATTACCTTATCAATATTTTCTATACCTTTCACTGTGCGAACAGATCCCGGTTTTTCTTTTGAATGATACAACTCCTGTGCAAGTGATTTATACAAAATCTCATGTACTAACGTACTCTTACCCGACCCGGACACACCGGTCACGCATACGAACTTCCCTAACGGAATATTGGTATCAATATTTTTTAGGTTAAACTGTTTTGCTCCAATGATTTCGATTTTCTTACCATTACCTTCCCTACGGGCTGAGGGTAACGGAATTTTTAGGATTCCATTAAAATACTGTCCTGTAAGCGACGCTTCAACCTTCCTTATTTGCTCCAAGGTACCTTGTGCGATAACTTCACCGCCATTGGATCCCGCCCCGGGACCAAGGTCAATCACCCAGTCCGCTTTACGGATAACATTTTCATCGTGTTCCACAACTAAGACGGTATTACCGATATCCCTGAGTTTAGTCATGGTATCCACCAACCGGTGATTATCCCGCGCGTGCAGCCCGATTGTAGGTTCATCAAGGACGTACAGGACCCCGACTAATCCTGACCCGATTTGTGTCGCTAAATGAATCCTTGCTGCCTCACCACCGGATAATGTCATTGTATTTCTCCCGATGGTAAGATAATCCAGCCCGACATCCAACAGAAACTTAACCCGCGCATTAATTTCTTTCAGAACCTGATACGCGATCTTTTGTTCCCGCTGGGTAAGGTTGAGATTACCAAAAAACTCAGCTGCCTGTGTGATGCTCATAGCCGTAACTTCCACAACATTTTTCCCGCCGACCGTCACCGCCAAGACTTCAGGTTTCAACCTCCCGCCGTTACACACCGGGCATATATGTGAACGTATATACTTCCCAAATATTTCTTCTTTCACAAACTCAGATTCTGTCTCGCGGTAACGGCGGTCAAGATTATTAATCACACCTTCATAATCACCGTCACCGTATAACAATATATTTTGTTCTTCCTTACTCAACTCCTTAAACGGTTTATCAAGGTCAATCCCGTGGCGTTGCGATACGCCAGTAAGGATTTCATTGTAATACCCCGTCCACGCGCCTTTCCAACGGTTACGCCGGGTAGTGATAGGATTTCTCCAGGGTAACACCGCACCGGTGTTCACTGATAAACTTTTATCCGGTACCACAAGGTCAGGGTCAACCTCAATTTTTGTCCCTAACCCTGTGCATTCAGGACACGCACCGTAGGGTGCGTTAAACGAAAATAACCGCGGGGATATTTCCGGTAAACTTATCCCGCAGGTGACACACGAATGGTGTTCACTAAAATACTTTAGTTCATCCTTACTCCCGCTATTCCGCGTTACCGCCACAGCCATAACACCCTGGCCCATCTTTAACGCGGTTTCCACTGAATCCGCTACGCGTTCCCGTGTTTCCTTATTATCCTCCGGCACTACGCGGTCAACCACGAGTTCAATATCATGCCGCTGCATCTTGTTAAGTTTAATCTCTTCTTCCAACCCATACACTTTCCCATCTATTCTAATTCGCGCATAACCTTCACGCTGTAACCGTGTAAACAATTCGCGGTACTCACCTTTTCTTCCCCGGACAAGAGGAGCAAGAATTTGGAGTTTAACCCCGGCACCCATACTTAGAAGAGTATCAACAATCTGTTGCACGGTTTGCGGTTCAATCACACGCCCGCAGGCCGGGCAATGCGGCTTCCCTACCCGAGCGTATAATAACCGGAGATAATCATATATTTCGGTAACCGTCCCGACAGTAGACCGAGGATTATACGACGGTGCGCGTTGCTGGATTGCAATCGCAGGAGACAATCCCTCAACAAAATCAACATCTGGTTTGTCAAGTAACTGCAAAAACTGACGAGCATAAGCGGATAATGATTCTACATACCTTCTCTGACCTTCGGCATATATAGTATCAAATGCAAGAGTAGACTTCCCTGAACCGGACAAACCAGTCACAACGACTAGTTTATTCCTTGGGATATCAATATCGATATTTTTAAGATTATGTTCCCGCGCACCGCGGATACGTATGAATTCCATGAATTGAACTTTTTTTAGGGATTACACCTTAATAAATATTTTGCGGTCATATAATAACTTCATCAACCCAATCCATACCGCAACGTTAAGAAGCGCCCAGACTAGCGACCCGAAATGATTACCCGCCCAGGGTACCAACAAAGTTTTATATATAACAGTGTTAAGCCCTACCGGATCCTTTCCAGCTTCCAGCGGAAGTTTAATAAAATAGATAAACACCCGCGCAAGTAAGCCTGACCCGACAAACGCAGTGATTGCATTAGTCCCAAGCCATACCATCGGCATAACGCCAAACCGAAATTTTTTTACATCCACAAGGTAATAGCTCATCGCGAGGAATACCATAGCCATTCCCGACATCAACACAGCATATGACGGTGTCCACAACTGTTTGTTTATCGGGATGAACAACCCTAATACAGCACCAAAAACTATGAAAACATTACCGTTAATAAATAACCGTAACGTCTTATCTTCCGCACTATCCTTACTGCGCAACCACTGCCCTGTGAAGTATCCAAACATCGTCGTCGCGATTGCCGGTAATGTACTCCAAAACCCTTCCGGGTCAAAATACAAATTTTTCACTGCATTTTTTATATAAAGATGCGTCGGGCCAAACACTATCTTGTCAAGGTACCCGCAAACATTTCCCTGTAAACTAAAATCCCCGGCACCATATCCCGGGACGCAAATAAGCAGCATCCCAAGCCAGTACACTATCATTAACGCGCCAGTAACTATATACTGCCACTTTTCTTTTAATTTCAAGATAATCAACGACCCAAAGAAGAAACATAATGCTATCCTCTGCAGCACACCGGGGATACGCAGATTGACAAGATCAAACTTATCAAACAACACTTTATTCATTATTGCCCGGGGAAAAAACGCGAGGAATAACCCTAACCCGAACAATATCAATGACCGGGTGATAACTTTTTTGAACATATCCCAGAATTTATCACCTTTTTCCAAACGTTTAGCGAACGAGTACGCCATTGATGTCCCAACAATAAACAGAAAGAACGGAAAAATTAAATCCGTAGGTGTCCACCCGTTCCATTCCGCATGTTCCAACGGCGGATAAATATATGACCAACTACCCGGGTTATTAACCAAAATCATACCCGCAATAGTTAACCCCCTAAAAAAATCTAATGACAACAACCTCTCAGACGTTTTTGCAACGCCATTAGTGTTTTGGCTCATTGAAGACAACCTACCTCCTCTTATTATTCTTATCTTTCTTTACAGGAATTTCTTTTGATAACCTATCCTGTTGTTGCTTTGCTTTGTACTCAATGTATTCAGCATCAGTTTTCTTACGTTTTTCAATTATTGACCTCAACATTTTACGGTTAGACTGCGCAAATTGTTGGAATACCCCGATCTGCTGTTTATAAACCTTAAGATACGGCATTAACCCAACCGGCGCCTCAGGTTGTTTCCCCGCAAACACTGTGGCCTGATAATTAGTGAACACCCGGATAGGATGCATTTTTTTTGTTTTCCCGGTACTTACTACTGACCTAATTTCCGCCTCGCCATAAAACAAGCCAATTACCGTGGAATTACCTTTCTCCACGATAATTACCGCATGTGCTTCCTGCAGATTCATAACAGCTGCGGGTGTATAGACCACAGCGTTTGTCCGTGGCGCTTTCTCCAACCTCTCAACATTAACCAAAACCTTCCCTGTTACAACTTCAATATCCAACCTGTTTTGTTCAGGTGCATAATTTGCTTTTTTTATGATAACTCGCGTACTATTTTCAAGTTCCACCAATGTCCCGTCATAAAATAAAATATCTGCCTTACCATTATCTTCTGTCCGCACAATATCGCCTTCATCCAGTATCATATCCTTAGCTGCAGCAACGCCTTCGCTCTCAGCGCTATGGAATACCCGCACCGCGCCTTGAGTATCCATCAAAGTCGCACCCGTAAAACCTGTTACTTCAGATGAATATAAGACGTCGAACGGTAAAAGTGTTATTAAGTCAAGTAATAATATCAGAACTACAACTTTGCCGGTATAACGCATTTTTGTTATCCCCTCTTCAACAAGTAATTTTGTTTATATTATAAACAATTTTGGAGGTAAATGTAATCTACAAATAAATAACCCCCTGCGGTTGATTACTCAAACTCAAGGGGTTATTTTAGTAGAATCAATTATTTACTCTGAGGAACATTCTTTTTTTCATCTTCGTCATCGTCATCCATATCTTCACAACCATGCTGGCTGCCGCGGTTACCTTTCTTAAACTTCCCGTCTTTATTACAATCACCCATGCGGTTGGGCATCATATTACATCTCATCTGCTTCCGCATATCATTTATAATCTTCCGCTGTTCCGGAGTCAACACCTTCTTTGATTGCAGTAATGCACTGGTGGTAAGCTCCACCATCTGCCCGCGCAGTTTATGTAGTTCCTGTACTTTGGATAACACAGCTTTGTCATCGACATCCACCTTATCCATAAGTTCCTGAAGGTCTATCTCCGCGATCTGTACATCCGCACGGATTTTAACAACCTTTTTCTGAACATCGCGTTTAATAGATTCAATCTTACTCTTCTGATCTTCCGTAAGGTTAAGTTTCTTCCCTAACTTCTGCAAGTCCGGCCCAAACCCGCCTAATCCGTCACCCATACCAGCACCACCCTGTGGCATAATACCTTGTCCCGCACCGGCGCACCGCATTGCCGGCATTCCGCCGCTCATTCTGCCGCCATCCTGCCCACCGCATGGCATTGGTTCACTAAACGCAATACCTGTTGTTACCACACAAAACATAGCAGCTACTACTGCCGCTGACCACACATTTTTTTTCATACACACTTTTCTCCTTTTCTTTTTATATCCTGAAACCCCTGTATAAAGCTTACATATTCTCTAATATATTTGAATTAACCACGCTTTCATTCGCTATAGTGATATCTGTAGTTTCATAAAATTCTATTATTGACACTATCGCATGTTCATTAATACTTGGTTTGACATACAACCACTGCCCAACAATGACAACCGCCACTACCGCTGCTATACCGATAATCACTTTCGGGATCAGCCACTGGGGCAACATTTTGGCATTATCAATCTGGCTAGCTGTAGTTTTGTTGTAGATATCAATTATTTGCTGTGTCCAAAACGCTTCCGGCTTTGCTTCAATCTGCCGTGGTATCTCCAACTTAATATTCGTAACCAACTTCATTTTTTCGTACTCACTTTTACATGACCCGCATTTCTCAAGATGCGCCTTAACTGATTCAACAGCGCCCGATTCCAAGTCGCCATAACAATACCCCGTGAGGTCCAACAACACCTTTAAGCATTCACTCTTTTTTTTCATATTACTCATTCCCCACATACTTTTGTAACGCTTTCACCGCGCGGAAAAGATGCGCTTTGACCGTTCCTTCCGCCGTTTGTTGTATTACCGCGATCTCTGATATCTTCATTCCTTCCACATGCTTCAACACAAACGCTTCTCTTTGTTTTACCGGTAACCGCGCAATCGCGGCCTCAAGCTGCAGCTTCAGTAAAATATCGTGTTCATCATGCCCTGGTTTATCTTCGATTTTATCATCACCGTTACGCGGATATAACCCCGCTCCACGCAGCCTGTCAATGACAAACCTTTTTTTTAGGTACGTCCTGCATACATTAATCGTGATACTATAAAACCAAGTTTTAAACGCAGCATCCCCGCGATAATGTTCTATATTAAGATACAATTTCAAAAAACATTCCTGCGCTAAATCTTCCGCTGCATGAACATCATTCACTATGCGGTAGCAAAGGTGTAACACCTGTTTTTGGTACCTCTGTACCAGCAACTCAAATGCCTGGAGGTCACCGTGTTTACACGCCCGTGCAATCTGTTCATCCGTACTCCCGTTATCGTAAGCATATGCACCTGCATTTATATTCTTCACATCAGTACCATCACTGTTCTTCATAATCATTAGACACCTGTGTTAGTTGAAAAGTTTACATTACCGGGCTTCAATACTTCTTTTAATTCTCTTCTGTTCACGCTTATTCTTAAGATGTTCCTTAAAATCCCGGGAGTACACATGCGTACCCGAGCTATCCGCAACAAAGTACATTGCAGAACTTTCCGCGGGATACAACGCAGCTTTTATGGCAGAAATCCCGGGGTTACAGATCGGCCCCGGAGGTAAACCAATTTTTTTGTAGGTATTATACGGCGAGTTAATCTTAGTATCCTGAATCCCCAACCTTTGTTTCCATGGACCTGAAGGGTCAAAAAGTAATGCTATCGCGTACTGTACCGTCGCACAGGATTCCAAGTACATACGCTTCTTCAACCTGTTTTGGAACACAGCGGATACCATACCGCGGTCAATCTCCGTCCGTGCTTCTTTCTCAATCAATGACGCAAGGATCACTACTTGTGTACGCGTTAATCCCACAACCTTCTCTCTTGCCTGAAGTTTGGGGCCATACATTTTCTCAAACTGTTCAGTCATTGTTTTTACCACTAAAGCAGGCGAGGATTTGTGGATATCAAAAAAATATGTTTCCGGGAATAAGTACCCTTCCGCCTGTGACCGCATAACTTCTTCCACAAAATCCTTATACGCGACAACACCTTTCTCCTGAAGTTTACGCGCGATATGGTAACAGGTCATCCCTTCCGGGATCGTAATCTTAATCCGGTATGTGTCACCCTTAACAATTTTCTTTAATAACCCGTTCAAAGTTTGCCTCGGTGCAATATAATAAGTCCCGTTTTGAAGTTTACGGTCAGCACGTCGAAGTTTTATGAGGTCATAAAAAATCCCGCTATCCCGCACAACGCCCCCGTATTTCAGGACTGAAGAAATCTCATCTGCTGTACTGCCATCGGGAATATTTATGACAACAGTCTCGGTGTTCATTGTTATCATGTAATGGTTATAGAAAAAAAAGAGCGCTCCTAAGATACCGAGGACTGCTAATGCAATCACAACATTTTTGTTCATCTCTGCGTACCCAACTTCTTTCTTGAATCAAGATAATTTTGTAATAACACCGTAGCTGCGAGTTTATCAATCTTTTGTTTACGTTTTTCACGGGAAACATTTGCAGAAATCAACACTTTCTCCGCAGCAGAAGTTGTCAGCCACTCATCCCAAAAAACTACTTCCACATTAATTGCAGTTTTCACTTGTTCCGCAAATGCGCGGATAGTACCGGCAAGAGTTCCATCCCGCCCGTCAAGATGCCGGGGAAACCCGATAACTATCGCACTAACCTTTTGTGTTTCAACAATACTCTTTATACGCTCCACCACAACTTTATCACCTTCTGATGCAGATAACGCACTGTTTTTCTCTATAAGTTCCAGTGACTGCGCTATTGTTGCAGTATAATCGCTTACTGCCAGGCCAACACGTTTTGTGCCATAATCCACACCCAAAACTTTTTGTATATCCATAAAACACCTTATTAGAAAACTATTTATTTAATTTTTATCAACTTACTCTGCAGGCAGCAGCCACGGGGTGGATAAACACGTTTTTTGTGATAAATGCGCGGTATAAGAAAGCTTACCGCTCTTACCTGCATTTTTTGCAACATTATTCTTCTGATTTTTTTCTATCAATTCATCCACAGTGACAAACCGATACCCTTCACTTTTAAGTTTCCTTATAATTTCGGGTAACGCGGTAATCGTATTCTTCATCCCGGAATGCATCAGTATAATCCCGCCGTCATGCGCATTTTTGACTACGCGTTTTACTATGACCCCGGGTTTTGGTGATTCATGATCCCGCGGAAAAATTGTCCATAAAACAATTTTATAACCATACACCTCGCAGAACTTTAAAACATTAGAATTATAATTCCCACCCGGCGGACGGATAATATTAGTCCTTACCCCGCCGTAACTGGATAACAAATATTTTGTATAACTAAGCTCGTCATTCAGCTGTTCCGTATCTATCATATTAAGGTTAGGATGGCTGTAGGTATGGTTCGCCACCTGATGCCCGTCCTGTACCATCGCGCGTGTAATATTCGGATACAACTCAATCATCTGCCCAACAAGAAAAAAAGTTGCCTTAACCTTCTCACCGCGTAAAACTTCAAGAAGTTTATCCGTAAGTTCAGGATGCGGCCCATCATCAAAAGTTAATGCAATATATTTTACGGCAGCTATACTCTGTGCCGGGGTTTTAGGTATAAGTTTACCATCCGTTTTCTTCAAAACTGACGATACAGGTTTTGGAACGGTAATCACCGTTGCTGCAGCAGGTAACCTGCTCGGGTCAATGGAACTACACCGCGAGAACACTTCCACGCTGATTGACAACACAGCGGCTAATACTGTCAACAGTATTTCGTATCTTCTGGCAACGAAACGAAACCTAGCCATTTAATATACATTCCTTAGTACTATGTACCCGCCTATCTTATGCCTCCAAATTTTAGCATAAACTTCTTCGTTTGTGAACAAATATCATAATAACCGTTGACGTAAAAGATTAAGCGCTGCCATTGCAAACCGTTCCCGCAGGTCGTTACGCACCCCAAAAAACTGGAATTTATCAACATACTCCTTATCATCAATAACCATACCGATATATACTAACCCCACAGGCTTTTCTTTTGTACCCCCGCCGGGCCCCGCAATTCCGGTAGTTGCCACCGCGCAGGTAGTACCTATTTTTTGTTTCACCCCGCGTGCCATCTGTAACGCCACTTCTTCGGAGACCGCGCCGTGAGTATTAAGCGCATCATCTGTTACACCCAGTAACCCGGTCTTCACAGAATTATCGTATGCAATAATCCCGCCCTTAAAGTATATTGAACTCCCCGCTACGGAAGTAAGTTTAGAAGCTATCATCCCGGCAGTACACGATTCAGCAACAGCAACAGTTTTCTTGTGTTTTAGAAGCAAGTTCGCGGTGACAGACTCCAGGGTTTGCCCATCCTCTCCATACACCATACCCCCGATGACACCCAATAACTCTTTCCTAACTTTATTAACAAGATTATCTACCATCAACTCATTATCCCCGGCTACTGTATATTTAACATCGATTATCCCGCGATGCGCGAGAATACCAAATGTTAACATTTCACTCTCGAACTTGCGTTCCATATCAACTACCGGGCGTATCATTTCATCAATCACAGATTCCGCCTCACCAAAAATATGGAATACCACCGTTTTACGGGTCCCATGCCGGTACTTATCTTTTAGATACACCCCTGCGCTGGTGTTAAGCATTGAATTAAGTTCGGTAGGCGGGCCGGGGAGAAGGATTACTGCCTTTACTTTCCCTTGTGACTTAAACTCAACTGCCTGCCCAGGAGCAGTACCCGCGGGATTAATTAATACCGTCCCCCCGTCGATAACATACGCCTGGCGTTCATTAATTTTTGGCATCTCGCGGTTACGTTTAGCAAATAAAGCTGCGATCATCTGCATAGCTTCACGGTTAAATATTAGCTTGCGGTTAAGCACTTTCGCAACAGCTTCACGTGTAAAATCATCAAAAGTAGGGCCTAATCCGCCGGTTAAGATCACGAGGTCGGACCGTGTAATAGCGTCCGTCAAAACGCTCACCATTTCGTCCATATCATCCCCAACGGTTGATACGCGTGACAACGCTAAACCTATGGTATGCAACTTTTCACCGATCAACCGAGCATCGGTGTTAACCTTTTCAACTAACAACTCACTGCCAACGCAGATAAGTTCGATCCTCATCTTATTACGCCATGCCCATAGGACGTGAAGGAACGTTCTGCGGCTCGTTTATCACACCAAACTTTGATTCATACTTATTAACATTTTCCTGTAACGCGCGGAGTAACCGTTTTGCATGTACAGGCGACGTTATTGCGCGGGCTCGTACTTTTGCTTGCGGCGCCTGAGGCTGGAGATACAAAAGGTCTATCACAAATTCGGCGTCAGTATGCGTTATCATTGCGAGGTTTACATACACACCCTGCGCAGTTTGTTCATCTAGTTGTATTTGTATCTCACCTTTTTTTTGTTCCGGTTGATTTTCTGCCATAAAAAATAATTCTCCTTCTCTTCAAATTAATTTCCTAAAAAATATTTATCACAACCCAATAGCCTTAATGATAGCATCAATATCAGGTTTCACAGGTTTTAAATCCACAGCAGTTGATTTTATTGCGCGTTCAGGATCCTTCAACCCATGACCTGTTAGGATACACACTGCTATAGGCACACTTTTCTTTTTCCCTCTTTGTTTTTCAGGTACTGCTTTAAAATACCCGTCCTTACTTTTCTTGATCAACCCTGCAACTGACGCTGCAGATGCCGGTTCACAAAACACGCCTTCGCTTCCCGCCAATAATTTATACGCTTCAACAATTTCGTCATCAGTAACAGCTTCAATTACCCCTCCGGACTCATCCCGGGCATCCACTGCCTGTTTCCACGATGCAGGATTACCGATCCGTATCGCTGTAGCCAGTGTTTCCGGTTTCTCTACGGGCTTACCTATAACTATCGGCGCGGAACCCGCTGCCTGGTACCCCATCATCTTAGGTAACTGTGTTATCGGTAACCCAAACAACTTTTGGTATTCCTTATACCCTTTCCAGTATGCTGTAATATTCCCGGCATTCCCTACGGGCATAAACTGGTAATCCGGGAATATATTTACACCTTCATCGATATAACTCGTTAAAAAATCTACAATTTCAAACGCACCGGTTTTTTGTCCTTCAATACGGTATGGGTTAAGTGAATTAACCAAGGTTAAAGGATACTTCTTCACAATCTCGCGTACCATTGTAAGAGCGACATCAAAATTCCCATCCACCGGCACAACCACCGCCCCGTGCATTAAAGCTTGGGACAGTTTCCCCAGAGCAATCGCACCCGAGGGTATCAATACTGCGCATTTAAGCCCAGCCACAGCGGAATACGCTGCTGCGGATGCCGATGTATTCCCTGTTGATGCACAGATAACAGCTTTACTCCCTTCCTCCACAGCTTTTGAGATTGCAAGTGTCATCCCGCGGTCCTTAAACGATCCTGTAGGATTAAACCCTTCGCATTTAAGAAATACGCGTACTGCATTGTTAAACAATTTTTTTGATATATTCTTAGCTTCAATCAACGCTGTATTACCTTCGTACAGGGTCACTACCGGCGTGTTATCATCCACGGGTAAATACTTGCGGTAACGGTTAATAATCCCGAGATACGCGTTCTTCATTTTAGTTAACTCTCCTTATAAAAAAATATTTATTACCATTTATTCATTATATATACCAGAAAAACTATGTTCCCCGGATGGCAGGGATAATGTTAATATCCCGCTGCGTTTATCATACATTTTAATTAAGTCAATTTTATCATTACCAACCCGGAATTCTTTAAGGTTTGGGAGAAACACCTGTACCCCGGTATTCTCCGGAAGGCTAAACCCGCCCTCCACCCCTCGGGGTGTATTATTCAGAGATATCGAACACCGCGGGACTGTAAATATAACCATCACAATTTTTTCAAATATCAGTTTCTTACCGTTGACCATCACGCATTTAGTTAGATTTCCATTTTTGTCCAGTTGAACATACGCATTATTCCCATCACACATAATACTCTCTTGTGTAACAACCTCACCCGCAGGCTTAAAGTTAAGCAGTACATAATCCTTATTCTCACCGGACTTAAGCTCAAAAGCTGCGTACTCCTCGGTTGTAACGCATTTCTCTAGCACAACTTTTACAATCTCCGTAGAACCTATAATATACGGAACCATCAACGTAACAAAAACAAGTTCTTCGGTATTTTGTTTATTACTTACTACCATATACTCGCCATAGCGTTCCGCACCGGGGAATACAGTTGTTTCCAGGTTAACACCTTTGGGTTCAAGAATTTTTATATCCACACCCGCAACTTTTTTGTTGATACTAAACCCATCACCCCGGGTTTTCAGGACAGCATCCTTATCTTTATGGAATAAACATTCAAACTTTGACGGTTCCTGTGCCTGCAACTGGTCTACAATGAGGAAGTAATTACCTGTCCTCACGTGTATAATACTACGCAAATACTTTGTCAATATATCTTCGCTATACGCCCCTGCAGCATCGCCTTGAGTATACGCATAAAACGGCGAATCGAAAAATTCGGTAACCTTACCCCTACCTTTAAACTTTTGCCCTACACTATTCACCTGCACAGAATTATGTCCTACGGACTGTATGGTATACACCTGCGGCGGATACTCCGGAGTAGTCCATCCTTTTGATGAATCACGGTATCCCGGATCGGTTAGCAACCAATCCCCTGCAACGTTAAGGATAAAACTATTCGTATCAAAATGACTGTGGTCCAACCGCGAGTCACCACTGATAAACACAAGCCATGACCCATTATCTGTCCAGTCCGACTTCATTGACACCCACCCGATGTTATTAAACTTCCTTGCTAACGATAAATTACCTTCCGGTGTAGTAACCAAACGGTTGGAATGATAAAACTTATCCGGCACACCGCGTGATGCATTGATGTACACATCCTTTTTATCCAGCCCGGTTTTTTTGAGGTACCATCCAGCATACCCGTTGTTGTTAAGGTACTGGTAAATAATTTTCATGGTAATCCCAAAATACACATTATCCCGGGCAGCATCCCCGAAGTTAGACATTGATTTTCCATCCGGGCTTAGGAAGTATAACGGCAATACGGGCAGGATTTCAGATACGTACTTATGTTGAAATAACGTATCGTCATTCACAACATTTTTCAATGCTGCTGCTAAATGTAACAGGTTCTGTATCACGTAGTCAGTATAGGTCAACCCTTCAAAGTTAGATGAAGACATACACTGATCAAGGAACCACAACGCATACTCTTTCGCCATTGCGATATACTTCACCGCATTTGGATCCTCACCCACAAGCGCAAGCCCGCCGATACCTAACGCTACATACTGGAATGCAGTGATGTTATGATACACCTTCTGTAATCCGCGGGTATACAAAGGTTCACAGCCAAGCTTTGCTATTGCCGTGCGGATACGCACGCGTTCATCTTCAGCAAGATAGGCATACAGAATATCATATGCGAACGTTGATGCCATAATAAAATGGCAGTTGGACAAACTCGGAACCCCGGCATACTCGTTCCATGACGACCATGAACATAACGCCAATAACTGTTCTTTAGTTTTATCCGCAAACTTTGTATCACCAGTTAGGTAGTAACTGAATGCCAGGTTTTGAATATTAGACAATATTTCACCCGACATTGCGGTCCAGTAAGGATACTGCCCGGCATAACCCTCAAAAGGCGGTGTGGATATCCTTATTTCGGTAGGGACAAACGGGAATACTTCTTTCCGCGACATAAACGTTATCTGGAACGATGTTTTAGTGAGAAGCTCTTCTGCTAAAACAAACGATGACTGTTGAAACCTGCTGACATCATTCTTGCTAAAATACAATCTTGGATACACATTTTCCGCCAATACGTTAGTTAGTGAAGTAAAAACAAACATCCCTAAGATACCGCCTAAGAATACGGCGCGAATACTATTTTGTCTCAATACTAACCCCCCACAGAGGGTAATGTCAATATAACCTCCACACCCGTACCATCCCCCGCGTTTTTTATAGTTATACTCCCGCCATTATTCTTCATTATTCTATAACATATTGCAAGCCCGAGGCCGGTACCCTCACCCCTCTTTTTTGTTGTGAAGAACGGTTCAAATAACCTCTCCATACTTTCTTGAGGTATTACAGGGCCGGTATTATAAAACTTAACACTCACCCGGTGCCCATGTTGTGTAGTGGAAACAACAATTTTTTTGCCAGTACCGGCGGTATCAAAATTTTTAACTGCATGCCTTGCGTTATTGATAAGGTTCATCATCACCTGTTGTATCTGCCCGGTATCCACTACAATTTTTACGGGGGGAACAGTATAAACTTTTTCTACTTCAATATGTTCAAGTTTCAACTGATCCGCTGCCATATTAAACGCGGAATCAATGATTTCATCTATAGTAACTTCCTTTAGTTCCGGCCGTCCCTGATACATAAACTTTGAGATTGACAGTATCACAGCCTTAGCCTGTGCAGCGTCACGGGTAAGTTTCGAGAGGATAAACTCTTTTTCTTTAATATCCTTTGCGGAGGATAGTACGTCGGTAAATCCCACAATCCGTGTCAACGGCGTATTAAGTTCATGCATAATCCCGGCGACCATCTCGCCGACTAATGACATTTTATCGAGTTTTTCCATTTTCTCAACAATTTTCTCGCGTTCACGCTGTGCGTAAAACAAAAAGGATAGGGATACCACAAAAATGAATGGCACACGTATAAGTACACCCGGTGAGGAGATTAACTCAACATTCCCACGGCTTAACAACAATACGCCGTATACTACCGCCGCAATTAACGCCATAGGTATTGCGTACTTAACATCCTGCCCGCTGCCCGCCATAAAGATTATTATGAAATATATTAAGTAAAGATCAGTTGCGAACCCGTGTGTTAAATATATACTCAACGATACAAGAATAACGTCAACCACAAATATTGCGGTAGTAATAACCTTGCGGTTAACCATTTTCTCGTCTATCATCATCAACCCAAGGTTTGTAGCGATATATACAGATAACAACAAAATTAATGGAAGAATATTGGATTTATTCTTGATAACCGGTGAATAAAACATCATCACCGCAATAACCGCTATGATAAGCCAGCGTAGTATTACCAGCACTTTCCGTGATGCAGCACCTGCGGATAAGTGGGAATTCAACAAGTTTGGCATCGGTAATTAAACATCAATCTTCAATACGGTACACTACAGTTTTTGACCGTACAATAGGAAGGTTGTCAATACACGCCATGGCTTTACGGATATTACCCTCTTTAGTTTTATGCGTGGTAACAAATATCGGTACCGTAGAACCAATCGCGCGCTGGAAACATGACGCTATTGACACATTATTCTCACCTAACGCACCTGATATTTTTGCAAGTACACCCGGCCGGTCAACAGTGGTAAACCTAAGAAAATATTCGCCTTCACTATCTTCAATCGGCAAGAAATTAAGTTTTCGTTCGTTATACATCACATACGGCATTTTTTCAGCGGTTTCATGCACAACATTCCGTGCGAGGTATATTATATCGGACAACACACCGCTGGCTGCGGCATCACCGCCTGCGCCACGGCCGTAAAACATTACATCCCCCGCAGCATCGCCTTTTATGAGTATACCGTTATACTCATTCTCAATCCGTGACATCATATGAGTTTCCTGTATAAAAGTCGGGCGGACCCATGATTCAAGTTTACCATTCGCGAATTTTGTCACCCCGAGAAGTTTTAAGGTTAACCCGAACTCTTCCTTCGCGAATTTAAGGTCAATAACATCAATACCGGTAATACCTTCGCAATAAATCTTATCCGGCGGTACCCAGTTATCATAAGCAAGTGAGGATAGGATTGACAGTTTTTGTTTAGTATCATGCCCTTCAATATCCAGTGTGGGATCAGCTTCTGCAAACCCGGCCTTCTGAGCTTCTTTCAACGCGGAAGCAAAACTTTTTCCGTCCCGCGACATCGCGGAAAGAATATAATTCGTTGTACCATTAAGTATCCCGGTGATTGACTCTATACGGTTAGCTGCGAGCCCTTCATTCAACGCCTGGATCACAGGTACACCCGCTGCAACGCTTGCTTCAAAATAAATCAATGCTTTATACTTTTTTGCGGTAGAAAATATTTCATTCCAGTACGTTGCAATCAACGCTTTATTCGCGGTTGCCACCTGTTTCCCCGCACGCAGGGATTCCATAACAACATCTTTTGCAATGGTATACCCCCCAACAAGTTCTACTACCAAACTTATCTCCGGGTCAGACACTATTTTTTTATAATCATCCGTAAGTATCGCATCCTTCGCGTACTTCTTAATATCTTCCAACTCGTTCACGCGTTTATCACACACAGTTTTTACTACAATCTTATCCCCAACCCGATCCTCAATCAACCCAGGGTTGGTATGCAATATTTTTAGGACAGACATTCCAACAGTCCCGCATCCAACCAACCCAATTTTTACTGGCATAAAAAAATTTATCCTTTCACAAACCTAACGACAACTGTTCTTCTTCCATAGGCACACCCAAAACTTCCCGGGTTAAGTTCTCATACGCCTTACCCCCGCGGGAAGACGGGTCATACTCAAGAATAGTTTTCCCGTAACTCGGCGCTTCCGCCAACCTTACGTTTCTCGGTATTATTGTGGTATATACTTTCGCTTCAAAATACTTTTTCACTTCTTCCCGTACCTGGTTATAGAGATTTGACCTCCCGTCGTACATCGTTAATGCCACACCCTCAACCTCAAGTTTTGGGTTAAGATGCCCTTTTATCAGTTCAATTGTCTGTAACAACTGCGCTAGCCCTTCCAACGCATAAAATTCGCATTGTATGGGTATCAAAATACTATCCGCTGCGGTAAGCGCGTTCAATGTCAATAATCCTAATGACGGCGGGCAGTCGATAATAACGTAATCGTACAATTTTGTTACTGCCTCAATTTTTTTTCGTAACCTTGTCTCCCGGGCAATAACGTTCACCAGTTCAATCTCCGCACCGGTAAGGTCAATATTCGCGGGAAGAACGTCTAACCAATCATGCGCAGTAGGCTTCACCGCATCTTTTATCTCCGTACTTTCGAGGAGTACATCATAAACACTTGCCTTAAGATTAACTTTATCCATACCAACCCCGGAACTAGCATTCCCCTGCGGGTCAATATCTATCAATAACACTTGTCTCCCGAAGTATGACATATACGCTGCTATATTAACAGCAGTTGTGGTTTTCCCCACCCCGCCTTTTTGGTTGGCAACCGCAATGACTTTCATTTAATTGATTTTTTTTATACGTCCTTTTCTATAAGTAATATACTCTTTAATACTAGTATTATAACTTATCAACTACTGTTTTATCAACTTATGTTCCTAATGTGCAATTCAGCATACTACTTTGACCCACCTATATCATCCAATATTGACTCGGCGTGTATTTAAACTATCCAATGCTATAATTATATATACCCATGGTCATAATTCAATGCAAAAGACGGGTCAATTTTGGATGCAAACTCACATAGAGAAGCCCATAGCTGATTATAAAATTCACCCTTTCGGCGGATAAGGGTCTTTACCGTAAGTGTGTTCGGTCTGTATTTTCCCGTCAACTCCTTTGATAACCACCTGGCCCAAAGGTGCGTTCTTGGCAATTTCTTTTGCCCTTCCAACGGCATCGCTTTTGTTTTCAAAATTACCAGCTGCTTTTTCCGCTCCCCTGCTTTTTACATCCCAACTGCCACCCTTTGCAGGATTGACATAAACAACTTTTCTCGACATACCTATTACCTCCTTAAAATACTCCTAAAAATACCCTTCACTTAATAAGACACTTGAAACTGGCAAATAGTTCAGTAAAACCTCCTTAAAAACAAAAAGGAAAAGATTTGCCACCTTTTCCCCCTCTTTTAATATTTAAGCTGTAAAATGTACTTATTTATTTAAATATTCAATACGTTAAAAGTCCTTTCATATGTATTAGACGCTTATTCTCCGAAAAAGTTCCAAGAAAAATACTTATTTCTTCCCGAGGATCCGGAACACCTTTGTTCCGCAGTCCGTTTTTCTTCATGCTATTTTGATCATTGACTGTAATTATATGGTTGTGTCTTAAACTAACTCAGAAACCGAAAAAGAAATATACCCCCTTAATCCAATTTTCCCTTTAAAGTAGTTAAGCAATATTAAATAATTAGTATCGTTTTTTTTAAAAAACCAACAATTAACATTTCCGGAACCATAATATTGTAGTGTATTGTTTAAAGGTTCATTCGCCAGAGGAGATTGATTTGGAGAGCCGTATTTCTTAGTTATATATGAACAAACTGTCTTGTATTTGCTTTTAAGCCACATATTGGACAGTATACCGTCACAGAATAATTGAATTCTAATATTTACTACTTGTTTGTAACTGTTTTGTGTTGTAGGTATTTTTGCAAGTAATCGTAATTGATTATTAAGAAATTCTTTCGAATCAACGGGTAATAAATCTAAACTAAATTCACCAAATGATCTTTGCCCTTCCTGGAATTTAAAGAAATATGTATCTTGCCCTAAAAACGGTAAAAACGGATTGATTAAATCAAAACAATGACTCGATATTCCAGCTTGATCTTTTATTGTTTTATTTCTTTCTTCAGTGATATCTTTTATTGTTGTTTGAAAATGAGATGTAAGCTCGTCAATATTATTAATTTGATAAATGTTTGTTATTGCATACTCAATAAGAGTTGAAAAATCTAAGTAATCACTAGAATTCCTTTTAGTTATCCTTGTACTATCTTTAATATCGTCTAATTTCCTACGCTTTGCTTCATCTAAATAAATTAAAAACGCATCTTTCTCATAATCCGCGGAATCATGTTTTATTATCTGTATTAATTCCTCATCGGATAGTTCTGCGGCTTTATTTCGAACTAATTGTTTATCCATTTATTCTTTTTTAACTATTTCTTCCCGAGGATCCGGAAGACTTTGGTTCCGCAGTCCGGGCATACGCCTTTCATCGCTTTCATACCGTTGTTCATCACGACTTCCGCTCCATCCTTAATTTCAACTTCTTTCTTACATTTCATACATCTGCCTTTGGACATTGGGGGTCTCCTTCTCAATATTATCCTAAACAATTATTATATTTATTGGTCTGTAACAATCACTTTTTTGCTTCGATTTTGATTATAAATATAATATATCCAACTTAGTACCATAGACATAACATTGGTAAGGAGGCTTGATAACAAGAGTACAACAGCAAGTGCCGTGGGACCATCAGAGCTACTTGGGGTTAGATTAATAACAATGTAACCTAAAATAGATATAAGAAAAAAGAAATACATTGTGTAGGAAATTGGAATAATGATTTTCTTTGGGTATTTAAGTAGGTTTAAGAGCATAATCAGAAGAACCGGATTTAGAATTCCTTTGATCACAGAAGCAACATGTTGAGCTTTTAATTTCAAAATTACTTCTTCAAACCACACGAGCAAATAGTTTATTATGAGTAATAATAAACTAAAGAATACTATTTGCAGATAAAACAATATTCGATTTTGTTCTAAACTGGTTAGTTTATCTAAAATTGCTTTTTTTACATCAGTACAGGTTGTATTTAGATAATCAACGCAGTTGCTAACTTCACCATAATTAAAATGTATATAATCACACTGGTCTGTAGGAACTGGCACAAATAGGTTGTTTATATGGTTATTATTCCAGTCTTCAAGCGTGTTATTCAGTCTATTAATATCTTTTTCTAATTGCTCGCCACAGTATTGTATTATTAGAGGACGGTCAATTTGGGAAAAGAAAGCTGTATCAAATTTTTTATAAGTAAAATTCACAGTAACATCTTGATTATTTGTAGGGGGTTTGAATGTTTTCAATTGGGCTTGTAACCAACAAATTTCTATAATTGCCTGTTCTATCCCTGATTTTACAAGTTTTAGTTGACTTATTGCTTGTGATTTTTTATTCAAAAAGGTATTTTTCCGTGCAAGAAAGTAGGTAATCACAGCTCCTATAACAGCGCCTACAACACCACTTAATGTAACAGTCAATAAACTACACAATAGATAATCTCCTCTAAAACTTTTGTACAAACTCCCGGCACGCGTACCTGGGGCTTATGTTATAGATTATACCACTTATTTCTTATGGAACGAACTGAAAAAGGTGCAGGTGGTGTACGGACGGAAAGGGTTTGTCTTGTTTTGTAGGGTTTTCGGGGGGATTTGCCTGATATTCAAAATACTTTATGATATAATTGTATTTTAGAAAGTAATAGTAACCGAAAGGACCTGCTTATGAATTTTATAGAATTGAAAAAATGTTATGGTAGATTAAAAGGAATAAAAGAGCTTTGTTTTACCCAAGAATTTATAAGAATTGAGGTGGTTGATGATTATAATAATACCGTGAACAAACTTGCCGAAATACTTGAAGAAGATTTAGCATCCTATAAACTAAATAACGTATCGGCCCTTCATAGTGATCCACTTGAAACGTTAAGCAACTATTTAACAAACAAACTTTTACAATTAATAAATTATTTAGAATATAGTTATGCTGTGAATGAACAGATAGTAGAAGTTGGTAGTATTTATAATTCAATTAAAGACGAAGAATTAAAATCCAGGTGTTCAGACATCCTATCCGCACCGGCAAATTTTGACCGAGTAATAAATCAGGCAACTCTTATACTAGAAGATAGAATTAGAAGCAAATCAAAGTTGGATAAATGTTTCGTTGGAGTAAATCTTATAAACAAAGCCCTACACACAGATTTATCAAAAACAATTATTATTGTTTCTAATAATCAAGACGAACACGCAGGAATATGTCATATTTGTCGAGGAATTATGATGTCTTATAGAAATCCAACACATCATTATATTACAGACCAATTTACAAGAGAAGATGCGTTGAAATTATGTGTATATATTGACACATTGCTTGATATTATAGAAAAGTCAAAAGTAAATAAATAATATTAAATTCACTGTGGCAAAGTATTTTGGAATACGGCTATCTTGTGTTATTCTGTCGGGTTTTTGGGGGATCGTCGCTAAAACGACCTCGTTATTTGCGCTATAATCGATTTGTTTCTACCAGGTAAGGGTTTTGTATCCCCTTGTTAGTGTGAAAATTTGCCTAATGTTGGGTAAGCCGAATAATTATTTCGGCCAAGCTTTATTTATAATGGTGTCCACCATTTATTAAATTCATTGATGAGTTTGCTACCATCCAACTGTTTTTTTACACCTATAGAATTTTCATTAGAAGTATCACTATTTAAACCTTCTAAAATTAATTCATAACCTCTTACATATTTATTATGGAAATTATTTTTCAAATCAGCATTTAAATAATCAAGAAAGCTATCATCAATTTTTTTACTCAAACTTATACCTTCATTAAGCTTAGCGCGTAATTGAACTTCTTGTTCTTTGGGCATATCAAAAGGTCTACAAGAATTATCGGGTGGCTTGGTTAAATCCATTGCGTCGTTAAAAAGTTGCTTTACCTGTGCAAAAGTTATCCTATCATCTACAAACTGCTCTGGCAAATTAGAAGTAGTGTTTGTTTTATTGCTGGCATTTTTAGCACCAACATACCCGTGCAATCCAAACACCTTCAATGCCCAGCCATAGGGTGGTAAAATGAGCGAGGGGAAAAAAGCGAAGGCCAAAAAGGCTATAATAGCAATAAACGAATAGAGTATTGTTCCTTTTTCAATTCCATGTGACTCTTTAGGAGACTTACTGCTCTGCTCCTCCTTATAAGCCAGCCAACTAATCAATGAGATGCACCACATAAATCCTGTAATCCAATACAACCAATCCCATGTTACTTCGGGTTTTTGAGTAAATTTGAACGTCATTGCGACACAAAAAGCTGACCAGAAGCACCAAAAGTAAATCTGATAAGCACCTGCAATACCCAAAAGAGGAAGCGTGACTATCTTTGGCGGATTCTCTGATTTCGCAAACAGTGCCATTGGTGCTATGCATGCCATAACACCAATGGATAAGATAAATAAAGCTAGTAAACCGGCAAATAAAAGAATGACATTGAAAATGATGAAATTAATCATTCTGTCCTCTCATGACTAACATGTATTATTCGAAATCCTTCATTTATCCTCTAAATAAAATTTTCACTAATATTCTTGCTTTTCATTAAATTATATAAAAATATATCTCATTGGTTCGAAAAAAATCAATAGTATTTATTTCTTCCCAATGATTCTAAAAACTTTTGTTCCGCAGTCCGGGCATACGCCTTTCAACGCTTTCATACCGTTTTTCATGACTACCTCTACGCCGTCTTTAATCTCTACTTCTTTTTCAAAATATTATTTATCAAATTCTGCACCACGTGTAGAGACAAGATATGCCAATTTGCAGTATGGTAATCGCACAATTACTTTATCTTCCAATTTTTTGCTTACTGCTGCTAATCCAATAGCCCTACCTAAAAGATTAATTGAGCCCGTTTCTCTTAAAAGAATCCCGTCTACCAAGGAAATAAATGGTATGTTTGTATCATATCGCCAATACCATATTGTTGCTCCATCGGGTATGGCTCCAATAGGCTGAACCACGAAAAAACCTGTAGTAAAATAAGTTGCAGAACATAGTATTAAAACAATCAATACTATACATAGTTTTTTCATAATGTCCCCTTTATCATAATTCTACAAAAATAATTGCCACCCTAAACAGTCCTCTTCTCGAATGAAAACTATAATAAATACCATTTTTATTATTATTATTTATAAAATAGGCTTTTTATTCGTATTCAAGAGAAACTGACAACATAAGTATTTTAGAACGCTTGTATTTGCTCACGGGAATATTATACTACTTTTTATACACTGCAACCAAACCAGTAATTGCTCCAAGTAATCCTATTATTGTTCCCACGATAAAAGCTACCCACTGAAAAATTATTTCCTTACTTTCCTTTTGTTCTTTTCTAATCGAATCACGTAAATATGTTATACCCTTATTTGTTAAATAATAGCGCCCCTGCTGACCATCTTGTTCCCACATTTCGTTTTCTTTCCAATCTGGAATAGGTAAAGATAGTTTACTCGCAAGATCTCTAAGATATCGGGTTTTTAGAAGAGCAATATCTTCTTGTAAACAATTATCTTCATAACCTAAGTCAGCCAATTTGTTCTGGTATTCATTGGTATCATTATTTGGATTTTTATTGGATAATTCATTAAATGATCGATTAAGTTTATCTTTCTGCTTATTCAGCTTAAATAATAAATATCTATAAGTAAAATAGTTCATAAGCACAAATCCCTTTCTTAGTATGTGAAATTGCATTGAATATTGACCCAACCTGTATTTGAACCAGCCGACGCTATAGTAATACATGCCCCTGGGTCAAATTCGATTCAAAACTGGGTCAATTTTGGATGTAAACTCACATCTTAATACTCACTTTAACCGCAGTATCACTGTTTAAAACAGCGGAAAGCATAGAAACACCTTGTTCAGTAAATGCAAACGGTAAATATTTCCTATGTTGACCACGCTTATTGTTTAAGGTCGCATTTTGCGACCTTAAACTTAAAGCTGCAAATTGTGGCCTCAAATTGTTGTATTCTTCTTCAGTAAGCTGAAACATAAACTCTTTTGGGAATCTATTAATATTCCTTTTTACTTGCTCATTTAACCGTTTAACATTAACGCCATAGAGCTTTGCTAAATCATCGTCAAACATTACTTGAACACCGCGGAGAGTAAAATTTCTAACCAAATTATTCGCATTCATCATCCTACCCCACATTTCGTAGATTCACTAATATCAGATAAGAATATTCTACTAAATGTTTACGGTAAGTCAAAACCAGGAATTGTTCACGACGGAATAAAAAGTGGAGGTAAGGGGAATCGAACCTTCAAAGGTGATTCATAGACACCCTCATTGTTTTCACTCAAACCTCCCCAATATTTTTATGATATAATATATTTTATAATTGTTTTATCAATTTAAACGTACATTTTTGTGTGACATGAAAGGAAGAGGGACACAACTTTATGCACCTAAAATTCTGGGGCGTCCGCGGGTCAATACCCACACCGGGAGCAGATACTGCGCGGTACGGCGGAAACACTACGTGTTTAAACTTACATATAAACGATGAACATCTAATAATTGATTCCGGTACAGGCATCCGTAAACTTGGCATCCTTCTCCAGAAACAGGAAGTCAAACATATCGTCCTGCTGATCACACACTCGCACTGGGATCATGTCCAGGGATTTCCCTTTTTTGCACCGGCATACGACCCTAATGTTGTAATAGATATTTATAGCTGCAAAGTTTCGCATAAACGGTTAAAAGATATTTTGACAAACCAGATGGAATTCCGGTACTTCCCGATCGACTTCCGTGACCTTAAAGCAAAAATTAATTTTATTGATGCTTGCCCGGAAACAATTGGCAGCGGGAAAGCATCAATGTCAGCGATCACGGCAACCCATCCCGGCGGATGCCAGGGGTTTAAGTTCGAACATAACGGCAAAAAACTTGTTTTCCTTACGGACAACGAACTTATCCCGGACAAATTACCAAAAAAGTATGACAATATTACCAGTTTTTGTAACGGCGTTGACGTCCTTATCCACGATTCAAACTTCACCACCGCTGAACTAAAAAATAAGCATGGCTGGGGGCACTCATCGTTTGAACAAGCATACCAGCTGGCAGTAGATGCTAAGGTAAAGAGTTTATATTTCTTCCACCATGACCCGGAACGCACTGACGCTGAACTCGATAAAATATTGGCGGGTTACCAGGCAAAAAAATCTGGGGTACTGTGTTACGCCGCAACTGAAGGCAATACAATCGAGTTATAATATTTTGCGGGTTACATCTTAACTTCAACAGTTTTCCCGAAGTCAAACTGAAGATTAGCATCATTATTTGAGATAATGGTGTCTATCATATACGAATTCTTATTCTCAGATGAATAATACATCCTCACTACAAGTTCCGCAAGCAGGCCGAACGCAATAAACTGTGTCCCGATTATCCCGAGAAACATCGCAAGCCATAATAACGGTTGTTTATAAGCGTATATGTTATACATAAACTTATTCACTAACACTACTGCCCCGCAGATACAACCTGATATACACAGGAATAACCCCCATCCGCCAAGGATATAGGATGGTTTTGACGAGTATCCAAGCATAAACTTTGTGGTTAACAGGTCAAGCAAAACTTTGAACGTACGGGTAAGGCCGTACTTTGACTTACCATACTCCCGGGAACGATGGTTGACCACTACTTCAGTAATCTTTGCGCCATACGCCGAGAGGTATGCTGGCAATAACCTGTGCATTTCGCCATAAATTTTTATATTAACCAAAAACTTTTTGCGGTAAGCTTTAAGGGTACACCCGAAATCGTGGAGTTTAACACCGGTAACCATACGGATAATAATATTAGCGATCACCGAGGGTAACTTACGCGTAAGAAACGGGTCATAACGTTTTTTCCTCCAGCCTGACACAAGATCATACCCGTACTCAAGTTTTTCAAGGAGTAACGGTATATCTCGAGGATCGTTCTGGAGGTCAGCGTCGAGTGTCACAACTATTTCATACTTAGCAAACCCAACCCCTGCAGAAAGCGCCGCTGACTGCCCGAAATTACGCGTGAACTTAATAACCTTAACCCGGTGATTCACTGCTGCAATTTTCTTTAGTGAATCATAACTGCTATCCGTAGACCCGTCATCGATATAAATAATTTCGTATTCCTGTTTTATAGAATTAAGAACATTAACAATTTCGTCGTTAAGCGTTACTACAGACTGTACTTCATTGTAAACCGGTACAACTACTGAAATAGCCATTACTTCTTATTTCGCTTTCTCTTCATCTAACACAGGCGGTATATCCGTACTCTTCATTACCTGCGCGGAAGACGGTTGTGTTACTACTTTTTTTGTTACCTTCCGCTTGAATTCCGGATACGCCAAACCCCGGGTGTTCAACATCTTACGGAATGTAGTACTGCTGCACTGTACAGGATCCGCGTTCTTTGCACAAAACGCTTCCTGTGTGTATTTACAGTTAGGATCCCAGAGAAGCCAGGACTTAACCCCTGCGTCGTAGGTTGCCTGTATCTGCGAACGTATCTCAAACGCGCCATACTTATAGCCCATCGAAAAATCCTGGAGGTACGGCCTCATTTTTTCTGTGGGTATTCTTGCAATCCCGTCGCTAACACTGCGGTATACAGTCTTATAGGGTTCAGCGTTAGGATACGGCAGCCCGTACTCGCCCTTAGCGTAGTGCGACGGATAACACATCGGGGATACATAATCCACTTCATTTGTCATTAGGACAATTTTTTGGCCGATACCCATGTCATGCTGGACACTCGGGGTAAGGCCAAAAACGTCGATTGACACTTTAGCCCCCAATGGAGCAAGCTGCTCCCGGGAATATTTAAGAAAGTTTACCAACGCATACGCTGATGAAGACGAGTTATGCTGAGCATAAGAATACCTGCAAAGTTTAGTAGGCCCATCTGACGGGAACCGAATATAATCCCACTGTATTTCATTAAACCCGAGCTCAACCGCGCGTTTTGCGATTTCAATATTATAATCCCACACAACTTTTTGGTACGGATCAGACCACGACACACCCCGGCGGTCAGTCCAAACCTCCCCAGCCGGAGTTTTTACCGCATACTTCGGGTTACTTTTGGAATAATACTTATCTTTGAACACCACAATCCTGGCGATAGTATAAACCCCTTTACTTCTTAGATACTTAAGATACTCCTGGATATCCGGTGCAGTTTCCTGATACGCCCCGATTTTATCAGCTGTTGCAACACCCGGAATATATACTTTACCCTCATGCTCTTTAATACCGATAACTATGGTGTTAATTTCTGTCCCTTCGATATACTTTTCAACTAAAGCCCGGGTTTTCTCAGTCCCCGCTGCCCATGCGGATAAATGTATTCCCCGTATCTCAGTTGGTAACGGCGGAAGCTGGGGCTCAACTTTTTTCGCGGTTACATTCTGTGTAACACCCTTAGAATCCTGCGAAGTTGATACCTGGCATCCAGCGAGCAATAACGCTGTAATTGCGGTAATAATAGCACCATTTTTTGTTAATAACGACATCTTAACTTCCTTCTTCCACATACTTGCTGTACTTAAATCTTACCATAATAATTTTTCAATCAATTATCGCTTGACGTATAAAACGGCAGTTCGTACCCGTTATCATAATAATTAAACGCCACCCGTGCAAGTGTACCGATAAACCGTTTTGCGGTTTTATAATTATTAACTTTATTAAGTAACACAACAATAACAAAATCGCCACGGGGATGAAATATTATCCCGACATCATGGCATACCCCGCGGATAAGGCCGGTCTTATGCGCTACCGTCCATCCTTTTGGAAGCCCGCTGTTTAGCCGGTCATTAATATGCTGTTGTTTCATTAAGTCTATCATATACTCGCACGACAAAGCGCTGCTACATTGTTTACGATAAATTTTTTCCAGGATGATAACCATATCATTAGCCGTAGTATAATTTTCAATCCCGCGATTCCTCGCACGGAGGTCCATAATCCCGCGGACCATATTCGTATTATTCAACCCCAGTGACTTAAAATATTTTTCGAGATACTCAAACCCCAGTGTGCGGGTAAGCATTTGCGTAGCAGTATTATCACTCTGGGTAATCATCGCATGAAGAAGATAACTTACCGTATACTTACTCCCCACCCCGCTGTACTTTAACCGTCCTGACCCTCCAACGCGGTCAGAACGCTGTAACGTAATCAAACTCCCAATCTCCAACTGCCGGTCTTCAACTTTTTGGAGTACCGCCGCCATAATAGGTATTTTAACAATACTCGCACTGGGAATCAGGATATCAGCGTTATACTTGGCAGTATACCCTGTCTTAAGGTCTTTTAAAACAAACCCCACCTGCCCGTCAAAACGTTCGATCTTGCGTTCAAACTCATCCGCTAATGACTGCCAGCTATCCAGCGATAATACCGGTTCCTGTTCAGTTTCGGCAGCATTATTCGCGAAATTAACCGTGTGGATAGCAACCCCTGCAACCGTAGCGATTGCGAGAAAGGTTAACAATATTTTTTTTGGTACACTCGTGAGATCCGTTGTCACACTTTCAACTCTTTCTCCATCCTGCGCATAAACGCAACCGCGCGGGTAAGAGTTTCCACAGGGTTATCCCGCAATTCACGTTCGATAGTGTAATACCCGTTATACCCGTTTTCGTTGAGTAAAGCAATATACTTCGGGAAATCAACATTCCCCTCCCCGAGTTCCACTTCTTTCATCTTACCTTCAGGTGTCCGCACAGCATCCTTTGCGTGGGTATGCACAATATAATCCTTAAGAACTTCCACACCCTTAAAATGATCAAATCCTTTACCGGTAAGATTCGCAGGGTCATAGTTTATCTTTAACCCATTACCCCCGATTTTCTCAAATAGTTTACGCATAAGCGTAGTATCCTCCGGGCCGGTTTCCGCTGCGAAGTAACACCCGTGGTTCTCCGCATACGCACCAAGTTCCTTACATGCGGTAAACATTGACTTATACTGCGGCGTAGTTTCATCTTCCGTTAATAAACCGATATGCGTAGTAATAATATTTGTTTTAAGATCCACCGCAAGGTCAACCATTTGTTTTGACCTCATGATAAGCCACTCAATTTTCTCCGTATTTGTATAACCCCCGAGATCACCGCACAGCGCAGAGATTTCAAGGTTAAGGTTTTGCATGTAATGCAAAAAATCTTCCCGTGCGGTTTTAGTATTCAACTTCTCAGGGTCAAGCTCACCGCCGACATTCCGTAACTGCACGCCATCCGCGCCTAACTTCTTTGCGGTTTCCAGTGACTGTTTAAGCTCCATCCTCAATGAACTTGTGATAATACCTAATTTCATAATTACACCCTCTAACTCCTTTAATCTACTGAATCAACCTTATTTTACTTCTTTTTATTACTGTTAATTTTACCAAACGATTTTATTTTCAACAATACACGCGCAAATAATGTGTACTCCAAATCCACGGCTTTATACTTACACAACTCATGGCAGCACATACATGAAACACAAGTATTGAGGTTTATCTTAAGCTTCTTCCGGTTTTTTGTGATCGCATTTTTTGGACACCTCTTATAGCAGGTCATGCAGAGCACGCATTTTTTTGTATTAATCTTCATATGCATGCGGAACATACGCATTAACATTTTTTGTAACCACTTCGGCAGGTATGTCAGCAAAATACTCTGCACACTTTTTGTTGAAGGAAGAACAAACCCCGGGATCTTAGCGCTCTCCATAGTTTCCCCGACAATTTCAGGAGATATATTTACGCCTAACGACATATACGCTTTTTTCATGGGGTTAAGTTCATCCGGTACGCCCATAATCCGTGCAGTGACCTCATCAATCTCAAAAACACTACTCCCCGCGAGGATTAACCCGCATTCCCGCAGAATCCCGGCGGACGGACCATCGCCTTCCATCCCTATAATACCGTCAACAATAGTCAATACCGGCGGAATTTTGATTACGAGTTCAGATAATAATACACAAAACTCATCCGGGCTTGGGAGAAATCTATGATAATCCGACTTACGAACCCCGGGGATTACGCCATACATATTTTTTACCGCACAGGTAAACGTTGTCAACGCATGAGTTTTAAGTTTTGGCAATGAAATAACTTTATCAAACTCAAACACTGTGTTTGATACGTATAACTCCGGTAACCCGTTACTAAGCTTGAACTCACGCACACCGGAAGTTTCAAGTTTAACAAGTTCAACACCTTCCTCCTGCGCGAGTTTCAGCATCCCGGTATCACCCCATACTTTATCAACACTATCCGAAGTCCCGCCGTAACTATCCCCGAGTGATACCACACCGCCCGCTGTTTTTACGAGGCGGATAACCGCGCGGATAAATTCAGGGTGGGTAGTAATACCTTTCTCTGGAACCGCAGCCATCAGGAGGTTGGGTTTAAGTAAAACTTTCTCCCCGGATTTAACAAACGCATCGATCCCACCAACGAGGCCAACACTATGTTTTACCGCATCAAACAAAACGTTCTGGGAATATGTACTGCACTTAACGATTGATACTTTAGACATACAACATTACTCTCAATACTTATTTTTTCTTACACCACACGGATTGCAAGTTCGGGACACACCCCGCCGCAGTACCCGCATATGAGACACTTTTCTTTCTCAACCACAGCTTTTTTATCGACCAGGGTAATCGCGAAATTCGGGCATGTTTCCACACACTTCCCGCAGCCTTTACAAAACCCGAGAACGATAACATGTTTCCCTGTTGTCCTGATCTTATCCTTTTCAGTACTGGGTATTTTGCCGGTAGTGATATACTCAGCATTCACTGCCACTTCCTGTTCAGTAACCATCCCGATTGCCATTGAATCAACAATCTCATTTTTTACAATATAATCAATTGATTCCGAATAATTATCCAGAAGGTTACCCCCGGCAAAAACTTTCATTGCATAAACGCCTTTACCATTACCCCTGGCAATTTTTATGGAGTTAACCATATCCTCTGCGGTACCGCTAATGATCCCGAGGCCTTTATAGTTTATAAGCGGATGTATAACTTCGATATCCGGATGCACTGCCGCCTGGTTAATACTAACCACAGAATGCGATGATAAACCGATATGCTTAATTTTCCCCGCAGTTTTATACTCTTTTAATACCGCAAGTGTTTCTTTAAACCGTACAAAAGGATCTTCTGCACGCGCACTATGCAGAAGTACAATATCTAGATAGTCAAGTTCCATATCATTCAACGCTTTCTCAACCCCATCCTTAACTTCCCCTGCGGCAGTAAGGCCGAACTTTGTGGCAATAATCAGTTTATTATCCCACCCGCGTTTCGCTTCACGTATATACTCGTATGTGCGGTAAGTATGCGCGGTATCCACAAAATTAACCCCGAGCTCAAACGCTTTACGCAAAACTTTAGCACCCTCAGGGATTGAAATATTACTCTCCAACGGGCCCATAGGCAGCGTACCAAAACATAACGTGCTTACCCTTAACCCAGTGTTCCCTAAAACTGCCATCTTCATATTATTCTCACTCCCCTTTTGTTAATAAATTTACCACCAAAGGTTATACATTGCTTTGGTTACACTCACAAGTTCGGTTAACGGGTCAAGTTTATCCGACGGGATATAGTCAAGTGTTACGTACCCGGTATACCCATTTTTTTGTAATTGATCAAACACGTGTTTAATATTTAAATGCCCATACCCCGGGGATTGGTAGTTTGAGTCTGACAGATATATTTGTGAAAGCATACTACCCAAGGTGGTAAACGGATCACTAAAATTTGGTTCCTCAATATTCATGTGGAACACATGTGTTGCTATACGTAAGCCCGGATGATCGACACGGTTAACATAATACACCGCTTCGTTCACATTACGCACTAGATGAGTTTCATAACGGTTCATTGGCTGTAACAACACGCGGGTACCTTGTTTCCACGCGTACTCCGCAAGCGTGGATAACAACAGTGTCAGCATCTCTTCTTCCACCTGCAACTGCCCTTTGAGAGGATGAAGATCCGGCAACCGTGCAGCACCGTAGATCGGTACCACCACAACACCAGCAGCATTAAGTTTTCCCGCGTAATCCAATAATTTTTTGATATCACCCACCGCGAGGTTACGTTGTTCAGGATTGTCATCTAGCAAACACCCGCGGTAACCTGTCCGGATAGCAGAGATTCTTACGGGTGAAATTTTCATTACCTCCACGAGGGTATCATACTTCCTAGCAAGATCGTTACCGTCAAGATCAATAGCATCAATTTTATTGGTATCAAGAACCTCAAACTTTTTTTCGTAACTATCCCCCGGGATAAGGTGTTCACAAACTGATAGTTTTAACATATAAATTTACTTTTTTGTATCCCCTATTTTATCGTATACAGTATAACGATTCCGCCCCTGTTGTTTTGAATAATACAACGCAGCATCCGCACGGCGGATAAGTTCGTCTTTATCAATTACATCCTTTTGCGATGGAATAAGGCTTGATATCCCCAGCGATATTTGCGCCTTAACTTTATCAGACCCGGCCTCCACAACATTATCCTCAACAGTTTTCCTTAACCGTTCAGCAACGTATACAGCATCATCAATATCTGTCTCCGTGAGGACAACTGCGAACTCCTCCCCGCCATACCGCGCAGCGATATCCGAACTCCGCAGCGTTGCAGTAATAGCTTTTGAAACACTTACCAATACAAGATCCCCAACCTGGTGGCCGTAGGTATCGTTTAAGACTTTAAATTTATCGATATCCAGCATAATCAGAGTCAACGGCATATTGTACCGTTTTGCGCGGTCAACCTCCTGGGATAACCGCATCTGGAAGTACCGGTGGATATACAGTTTTGTAAGCCCATCGGTGATTGCGAGGTTATACAATTGCGCGTTAGTAATTGCCACAGCGGCCTGGCTTGCGAGGATAGACAACAACTTCGCGTCATTACGGATAAACGGTTCACCCGTGATCTTGGAATCAAGGTTTATTACACCAATAACCTTACCTTTAAATATCAGCGGTAAAGCTAACAATGATTCAACCGGGCGCGGGTTCGTTGTACCGTCGATATATTCTTTGTATAACACCCTATCCCTGCTTGTATCATCGATAAGCATTGTTTTCCCGGTGGACGCCGCGATCCCGGCAATACCTTCCCCTAGTTTTGGGCGTACATACTCAATCGCCCGGGAGGATAACCCAAGGCTTGCTTTTATCTCAAGCACACCCGTTGCTTCGTCTAATAACATTAATGACGCTTTATTAACCTTCCCCGCACGTGCAAATGCGTCAATTATCTTCGGGAGCAACCGTTCGATATCAAGTACCGACGTTATCTCCACCCCGAGTTCATTGATAAGTTTTAGATCCTCATCCTTTTGCTTAACCGCATGTTCTAGCGAGTTAACATGTTTCCGCACCTTGATATACCCTGAAATGGTTAATACAAGTAACGGAACTGTAACAAAAAACATGAAAAAGGTTAGTACTTCAATCACAACTTTTTATTTTTCTCCCCGCACAACTTCTCTATCTTCGCAACTAACCGGTCAATCTGGAACGGTTTTGTAACATAATTATCCGCACCTAATGAGAACGTAGTTTCAATATCCTTAATCAAATTTTTGCTGGTAAGCATTATAATCCCAACTTTTTGGAGGTCCGGCATACTTTTAACTACCTTCAACACTTCACAGCCATCAGCTTTCGGCATCATAATATCAAGGATCAAAACATCAGGTTTTATTTCAATCGCTTTTTTTATAGCTTGAGCGCCATCCCGCGCGATAGTAACATCATAACCATATCCTTCCAATGCAATCTTCAAAAGATCAGAAATGTTTTGGTCATCATCCGCTACTAAAACTTTTTTTGCCATACTATCTTTTTGCCTTTATCACAGTTATTTCATTTTCAATTCTATTTAATCCTATATATTCCGTCAACCTTGCATTTGGTTTATAATATCAAACAATTCTTTCGGATCCTCTAAAACAGCGAATCGCCATGTCCCAAAATCGCCATGCAAATTTACAGCTTTTATCCACTCTTTTGCCGATTGCCATTTTGCTTTGTCTTTATCAACAATTTGCCCCTTAACTTCAAGAATCAAATATTGATTATTCTCAAATTTCAAAACAAAATCCGGGAAATATGTTTTTGTTTGTCCTTCCCACAAATAGTAAATTTCAAAACCGATATGTTTATCATTCTTAAACCAAGAGGTCAGTTTAGGAATTCTGTTACGTTCAAACTCAAACCCTACTTTTTCCCAACCGCTGTCAATTACAATATGGCTAATTTGACTTTTTTGAATGGGTTGCGTTGGCTTACTGGTATACCAGATGAAAGAAGTTGCGGTACTTCGTATCGGCCTTACTGGATCTAAAACTATCATTGGATCTTCTTTACTTGAGCTTCTGATAAACGCAGCAATATGATTTACAATTCTCTGAGCGTTTAACGATATTAATATATTCCTGAGTTTTTCGGTACCGTAGAACAATGGCAGTTTTACGTCAAGCCTATCAGATTCTATGAATTTATCAAATATTTGAATAACTTGGCCTATATGGCTGCCCGCGTCGCCAGGCCAGGTTTTTCCAAATTGTTCGTTCAACCTCGCTGCAGCTTGAAATTTAATTGTTTGCATTCTTGACTGAGTGGAAAGCCGGTCTAAATCTATTTCAGACAACTGATCATACTTTGGTTTTCCATCAATTACCGGCGCGACTTCTACAATCGTTGGAGTATCATCCGGTGATAAAGTAAGTTTTTCTAGTTTATCCCACTCTAAATCTAAGTAATAACTTAACTTGTGTTCTACACGTAAAACATGCGGCCATTTTATTTCCATTTCCTTACGTTCTGCAATCGGCCCAATCTTAGTCTTTGGTTTCTCTTGCCGCGGAACGCCGCTTTCCTGCTCCGCCGGCAAAAATGTAAATGGTACGCCAAATACGGTTACATACTCAGGATCATAAAACTTTGTCTCCTCATTAATTTCGTATGAAATACGGCGTAACCCGCGGCCGATCACTTGTTCGCACAAAAGCTGACTGGTAAACGCGCGTAAACCGAGTATGTGAGTAACAGTCCGCGCATCCCATCCTTCGGATAACATGTTAACACCTATAACACACCGCACCTTCTCTCCAGGACGGCCTTTTTTCCCAACAGTATTAAACTTTTCGCGTTGTTCTTCAACCAGTTGCCTACCTGTCTTGCCGACTATTTCTTCATTAGCTTCAAGTTTATCCAAAGCTTCCTGATCTATCCTGAGCAAACAATTACGGTCCCCAAGTTCTTCAACTGCAGAATACCCATTTTCCAACGAATATTCTATACGCGCAGCTGTTTCAGTCCTATTACAAATAATTATCATTACGGGCGGTGTTTCACGAGGCGGATTTTGTTGTTCCCAACTTTCTTTTTCTTTCGACCAATCCGCTCCGAGAATATTAACTGCGTTTTTTACCAAGTCCGGCAACCCTTCATGCGGTTCCGCGCGACGGTTGAGATCCTCCCTTACCGAAGGATAGATATGAAAAAGTTTTGATTTTATATCAGGCCCCATAGTTGAATCATCCCGTACCGCTACTTTTGGAGTTTTTACCAAACCGCTTTCAATAGCATCATTCAACCCGAAATCGCTTACAATCCAGGTAAACAATTGTTCTGTTTGATTATTTTTTCCAGTAGGCTTAAAAGGTGTGGCGGTTAAATCATAAGCTTTCAATACGCCCTTAAACTTATTTATTCTATCAATACCTTCTACCCAGATTGTAGCTTTCTCTTTTTCTTCTTTATCCTCTTCATCTTCCGACGGGCGATGACAATGATGCGCTTCATCATTTATGACTAAAATGTTTTTATCGGTAAAGTCCGGAATTACTCTCCGGCAAAACGCTTCGTCGCTCTCCGGCCCTTTTTTAACAACTTTAGGGCCAGAATTTTCATCTATCGGCGCTAACGTATGCCAGTTGGTCACCACAATTTTTGCCTGTAATAATTCCTGCCACATTGATGAATCGATAATATTGAAAGATTGATAAAAATTATAATTGTCTTGCGGATACAATACTTGCAGCCTGTCTTTTACAGTTAACCCCGGCGCGATTACTAAAATGTTTTTTGAAAACCTGGGATCTTTGGGATACGCAAGTTTATTCAATGCTTGCCATGTGATTAACATTGCCATCACTACAGTTTTACCGGTACCTGTAGCAAGTTTTAAACACTGCCGTTCCCATAAACTCCCATCATTGACAATCTCTATCCCCTGTTTCTCTGCAGGGCTTGCTTCTGTGAGCCAAATTGCGGTTTCTATAGCTTCAAGCTGACACCAAAAAAAAGGTTGTTCTCTATTTGTGCTGTCATTCCAGTAGTCCAACAACTTTTTCGTTATCCCCGTAACATTAGGATATCCTTCTTCTCTCCACTTTTGTATTCTGGGACGAAGTTTGTTGACCAGTTCAATTTTGACAAACTCGCCTGGATCGTCGAAATTAGTTGCTGAACGCAAAGACGCGCGCCAGTAGCCCGACTGACGGCGGCCGGCTTTTAACTCAAACTCCTGACTTTCCCTAATATACAGCCAGTGTTTCTTTGGTTCTTCGAACGGGCTATTGATTATTAACCGGTCAATCGTTTTGTTACTCATTTATTCCTCAAATATTACTAGTTTTATTACTAAAACTTGACTATCTACAAATATCTATTTTAAAAATATTTGTTATTTATCAAGTGAAATATACAATCTTATTACTAACTTATTACTAAAACACTGTCTTTTTATTACTAAATTCACAATAAAACCCACTTAGGACACTTATTCGTACCGCTATTCTTTATTGAACGATTCTTTTTTGACATCTCATACATAAGATTACGTATTCTGTTTCTTTTTTGCTTTTCATTCAAAACATCAGATAATTTATCCAATAATAAATTATCAATATCTTTTCTTGTAGCACTGCTAAATTTTTCTATAAACGCTATTATCATCTTCTTGTAATGTTCTTTATCAAACGCACGATTTTTGATATAGCCTGCTTTATCCCCTGCGGTCGATGCAAGCTGTGAGGTCAAGTATATATTAGGAGATCTTCCTTCTACCAACTTTTGTGTTCTAAGATAACGTATGGCATCAGTACTCACCTTTTCTTTTTTCTGGACTCGGTCAATTAGCATTATGGTACTAAGATTCAAGTCTGTACGCTTCATCAAAAGCTTAGTATAGTTTTCATCCATTATTTTACCATATATTTTTACAGTCACTTCGTCGGCTCGATTTAATATGTACGTTGGTAACGGGAAATACCGTTCGCGTTGTTTTAGGAACATTTTCTTTATTCCCCCGCCGACTGTATCTATCATATTCAAATCTGCCATCGCTGTGGCAAGCAAATGGTTGCGATAAAACTTTTGTGGTGCGTCTTGCTCAATTACATTTTCTATGCTGCCCGGTAAAAAACTACCTGAATTAGTAAAAATGAGTTGCTCCGGTAATTCTACAACTACTATTCTTGACCGCAGTTCATAATTTTGATGTGCTATACAATTATGCAGAGCTTCACGTATTACATACGTTTCATACTGCATAGTTTCCATTGGAAACAGGGTTTGATTCGGTATATAGCGGTATTTCAGATTCCGTATTTTTGTTAATACCTCGTCTGTATTAAGTATAAATGGTGGACCGAAATGCTCATAATCTTTCTCAATATTATTGTCATCCTTAAGTATCCAACTTATTCTTGCTATACCGGGAGAAATATGATTTTCTGCTTCTGGTTTACCTAATAGAATAATTGCCGCCCGTGTCAACTTGTCATTAATAGACAATCGCGTTTTATTCAAAAACGTTTCATCGCTCCACTTATCAACTTCCTGAGCCAGTCTCATATGTGTTTTCTTGTATTCTTCTCTAGCTTTTAATAATGCTTTTGATTCCAAATCTGATAATGATGCAGATGAACAAATTTGCTCCGACCAATCGTGCTTGTTTTGAATGCGTATACCATCGAGTTCGCTCAAACTCAATGGAGCCAATGACTCTCCTTCACGTCCATAATAATGCCCGCACCACGCTATTGGTATTCCTCGCGGAGCAGGCGGGATCTTGAACATCACTACCCGTCCTTCTGTTAATGGTAACTCATAAATATCAGCAAATGATATTCGTCCTGTAGTTTTATCGGCAACTTCTTTTTTCAGGGCATCAAGAGTATATTTTCCTGAACGCCGGTAATTTGTACCACAAACTTTTCGTGTTTTATCAACAACTCCAAAAACTAACCAACCGCATTGCTGATGATTCAAATTGGCTTCATTACATATTGCTGAAAAGTATTTACCCAGTTTGTCAAAATCATAATCTGTTTTTGCTTCCTTAAACTCGACCCATTCTTTCTCTTTTGAAAACTTCAGCAATTCATTGAATAGTTTTATTAATGCATCAATATCCATTGGTCACCCCAGTTTTTTCACGACAAACGATTCTATCCCGCGAAGGTCCACGATTTTCACTGCGATTTTGTTATTCTCACCCGCAGTGAACGGTAAAGACTCAACTCCGGTAAACTTTTCAAGCAACTCTTCGTTCACTTCACCGTTCAACGCTTTTGCCAGCCGGGTCCATCCGCGTTTTGCGTCGGCTTCCGGGAAAAACACTTGCGCCGGATATAAGCTCCGGTCGTCATAATCTGTGTCGAGAAACCACATCGCAATATGCTTGTTATCTTTCGACTCAATCTCTCCGGAGAGCGGGTTGTAGTAATCAAACCCGTTCACCCGGACTTTATATTTCTTGTCTTTGAGTTTAATGACTTCTATATCAGGTTGGCCGATGAGCCAGTAACTTTGGTTTGACGACCGGTTTTTTCTTAAATCTTTTGTTAACAAATCCACGCTCATCTGCGTTTTGAGTACCGCAATACCCGAAGATGCCATTTCGTCGATATCCTTCGCAGCTTCCGGATCAAAATGGAATGCTGAAAAGATAATAATGTCTGGCTTTTCTTTTAGCCCGTGCGCTTCACGAAAAGCATTTTCCACCTGCCGTTGTTCCAACGGGCCGTAGTCCGGGCCAAAACTTAGATACACTTTCTTTGTAACACTGTTACCTTCAACAACCTCGCCCACTGCATGGATATACGTTGTTCCTATCATTGGTTCTACACGGGAAAACTTTATTATTTTATTGCCTACCGTACGTATGCCAGTGGAACGCAGTTCGTCAAGATAGTCATTATACTTTGCGGTTTCGCCGGTACGCGCATACTGTTCGTTCGTTAATTCCGCTTTTGGCATTTTTCCGTCGATAGGTTTTACGTTCGGCGTCTTCAAACATGGGACAGCTTCAACAGTAAACGGGCCGGTCACCCGAACTTTACCACTAACTATATATGGTTGGTCATACAACGTCTCTTGCTTTGCCGGTTCATCATTTGCGATTGAGCTTAAAGTAACATGTGGAACGGTTTTGTACCGAAAGCCACTTTTTACTCCTTCTTTTGGATACGCGAGTTCATAGTAATCGTACTTCGTGGTCATTAATCTTTGTTTGGCAAGGGTAATAGCCACACGAGAGGTGTCGCAGGTTATCCAACGACGTCCCCATTGCTCGGCAACAAACGCGGTTGTTCCGGAACCGCAGGTGGGGTCGAATACAAGATCGCCGGGGTCGGTCGTCAAAAGTATACAACGTTGTATAACTTTTTCATTTGTTTGAACGACATAGACCATATTTGATGCTCCGCCTAAATCGTTCCACACATTTGTAAAATTCTTTACAGGAAAATCACTAAGCTTTCTTAGATATTGCAAACTTGTTCCTTTTAATAATCTTCCTTGTTGATTAAGCTTGTTTAGTCCTTCAAAAGATGTTTTCCAATGATTTTTGTTCCCAGGAAAATACTTCTTGCCTTCAAATTCAATTTCAATTGTTGTTGTAGGTCTGAAACCATCTGATGTAATTGGATCACCACGCACCACTAATTCTGAATTAAAATCGTCTGGTATATTGTTGACCAATTTCCCATGTAATAAATATTTAAAACCATCGGAGTGCAAATCTTCTATAGTTCTATTCTCGAATAACTTACGCAATTTAACTTTCTTTTTGTCTTTGGAATACCAAACCAAATAATCATTTATTGGATCAACTGTACCACTTTCTTTACTCCCTGTTTTTGTAAAAACAATTGTTACTACAAAATTATTCTGTCCAAAGATCTCATCCATCAAATTTCTAACGCGATGCACATTTTCATCACTGATTTGTACAAAACACGACCCGCTTTCATGCAACATTTCTTTGGCAAGAAACAACCGTTCCCGCAAGTATGTCAGATAGCTGTGTATCCCAAGTTCCCACGTATCGCGGAACGCCTGTATCATCTCTGGTTCTGCGGGAATATCCCCGTCATTCCCATCCCGGACATCGTGTTTGTTAACAAACGGCTGGAAGTTTGAGTTATATTTGACTCCATACGGTGGATCAAAAAATACCATTTGCACTTTCCCCGCCATTCCTTCCTTTTTCAACAAGCTATTCATCACGAGCAACGAATCCCCGGCAATCAAGCGGTTCGACCAATCCTGTTCGTGCTTATAAAAATCAATCGCGCGGTTAAGCGGCGGGTTGTTCCCCGGAGATTCAAACAATGAAGGTTGAGCATACTCTTTTTCTTTCGGTTTAAGAAATGCCTGAATAATTCTTTGCGAATCAATCCGTTCGTGTATATGAAGGCTAACATTTTGTACTTCAAAACTTGAATTTTCCTTTTTCCCAGCCCAACTGAGGTACGGGTCGATATGCGGGTCATGTTCGTACCGCGTCCGACCAGTGAGCTTATCCGTCTCGGAAGATACCAACCCTACCGGCGGATTGTTTACCCGTTTCTTATCTTCGTGATAATACGATACTACGTCCAACTTTTTCTGTTTCTTCGCTTTCATTTTTGTCGCCCATCCTTTTTCTCGCCACGTTTGATTTTATTGTACAGATATTCAAAGTTCTCATATATTTTATTATTTGTAGCCCTTTTACGTTCAATTTCCACTATTTTTTTGAGTACATCATATCGCCGTACAATAATCTCGCTAAAATAGTCTTTAACCAGTTTCCCATTAAGATATCCATTTTTATACAAAATCCCTAACGATTCCCAGTAATTACACTCATCATAAAACATCTGTTTGTGTTCAGCGGTAACATAATCATGAGTCGGGATTGAATTTATTGATTCGTAATACCATTGCTTTTCCGTGATTTCAACAGTCAAAGTATGATTCTCATAAAACTTATTGTACTCTTTCACTTTTTCAACAAAAAGATTTACTTTTTGTGATTTTTTGTTAAAACAATATGTAGCAACACTACCCGCAACTGCACCGATAATTGCGGAGATAAAAGGTATCCAAATATTCATAGTTGGTGCAAAAATATTTTGATACTTAAATTCACACATAAGCTTTTCCTTAATTTACAGAATATTATACAAAATACTTACTAAACATCTCTATTAGTTACGAATGATAGCATTATTTAGCGAGGGATAGCGGATGCAAGCGGAATTTAATTCCGACGCAACGTCGGAATTCTGGAGCGCGCACCGCTATCCCTCGCATTTAATCACTTCTGAACTTCGATATCCTTTTGATTATCCTTAGTCAACGGTATGGAGAACATAAACTCACTACCTTTTTTTTCTACGGACTCCACCCAGATCCGTCCCCCATGCGCTTCAACCGCCATCTTACAGAAGGTAAGCCCGAGCCCAACCCCGCCCGCGAGTTTCAGTTCTTTACGTTTAACCTGTGTGAACTTATCAAAGATACGATCCTTCCACCCTGCGGGGATACCTTCCCCGGTATCATGCACACCCATCCAGATTTCATTATTTTCCTTAACATACCTCGCGGTAAAGATTATCTCATCCCCAACTTTTGTATACTTATACGCGTTGATTAAAAGATTACGCACAACACGCGTGATTAACTTCCGGCTGCCATAGACAAGCGGCAAATTTTCTTCTACTGACGCGTAAAACGCTTTTTCTTCCTGCTTAGCCAGCAATTCATTCTCATCAAATACCGTACGCAACGCATCTGCTAATACAAACTCTTCCTTCTCAATCTCAAGCTTACCCTCATCCATTTTCCCAACGTCAAGCAAGTCCTCCACGAGTTCAAGCATTACACGTGAACTACGCCCGGAGATGTTTAATACTTTCCTCTGCCCTTCAGATAACTCGCCACCCATTGTACCGTCAAGCAACATCTCAATCCCGCTGAGGATACTGGTTAACGGATTCTTAAGGTCATGCACAATCATGTGGTTGAGGTCACTCCGCAGTTTCTCAGAGTTTTCCAGTGATTCCGCCATTTGGTTAAACGAATCCGCTAACGCATTAATCTCGTCACCTGTATTAATAACAATCCTGTGTTCGAGATTACCCTTAGCCAAAACTTCTGTCCCTTTCTGTAGTTCAACCAGCGGCGTAGTTATTTGTTTGATAAACACACGGATTATCAGAAGCATAACAATAATCGCGATAAACGTTACCACGCATACCCGCAGGATCATATCATTAGTTGTGCGGTTAACATCATCCGCATCAACTTCGGAGACTAACAACCACTTAATCCCGGCAACATTATCTACGGTTGCCAAAACCTTTTTATTATCCTCATTAACAAACGTACCGTATAGCGTACTTTTTATGCCGGTACCCACAACTCTTTGCACTAACTGCGTGACATAGGGCACCGCAAGGCCGGAATTCACGACTTTGGGATTAGGATGAATAAACACTTTTCCCTGCTGTGTAACAAAAAACACTTTACGTTTTTCGGTACTAAACAAATCCTCTACGAGTTTTGATAAATACCGCATCTCAACAATAGCGACAATAACGCCAACCCTGTTTTTCATGGGTACTGACAGTATCACATACCATTCCCGTGTATCCGGCATAAACATTTCATAAACCACGCTTAGCCCGGTCTTCAATGGCTGGAGATACACACGGTTTTCAAATAATTTGTTTAAATCAACTTGTGTTGCTCTGGGGTTAACCACCTGCGCTTGTTCCACACCAAAACTTGAATACATCACTAACCCGGTGATAACACTATTCTCTCCGGTAAACGTAACCGTTTTCCTCAAAACTTCCAATGGCTTAGTTTTCGGGTTTTGTAATCTCTGATCCCGCGCGGTTAAGAGTACCAACTCCTTTACGCGCCCTAACCGGCTGATCATACGGTCATTCACGAGTTTAACGCTTACCTTCTGGACATCATACACTGCTTTTCTTAACGCTGCACGGCTGATGGTGATAGTAACCGCCGCAAGGATTACAGCAAATACCGTGGTAGCTAACACAAATAATGACGCGAGCTTTGCCCCAAGCCCATTCCTGCGCCCGCGGTTAACCACACGCTGTTGTGGTGGCACAACTTTTTCTTCCGTTACATTAACCTTACTATCTTCCATCAATCCTTCTTATTTAGGGTTCAATCTTAGCTCCGCCGGGTAACATATTCCACAGATTTTCCCTTACAAGATTAGCTTCTATCCCCGCTATACTGGCATACGACAATATTTCCTTAAATACCGCGCCGGTACCTATGAAACCCTGCCCTACACCGGTATAAAGCTGTACTACGCTGTTAGACTCCTCAATTTTTTCAATACCAAACTTACGGTTATTATCATTCAGTGCGTTGTACTCCTGCCTATGTTTTTCTACTATCCCCTCAACCACTGTTCTGCTACATGATGTTGTATAAAGCCCGTAGTTAACAAAACTTTCTAATGACGGTAAAACAAACGGTATGTCCTTAACATCAATAACCGCGTATCCGGATGGCGAACAATTAATTAAATTTTCACGTACCCGCAGTATATCCATCCCTGAAGTCAGGTATAAATCAAAATACTCGGCATTACTCCCGCATCCGAGAGTTAACGGCGTACCAAACGAGATTTTTGCATGCGGTTTATATCCCAGGGTATATGCTACGGGTAAACCCGCGCGTTTTACCGCCCGGCGGATAGCTTCTATTTGTTCGAGATGAGACAAATACTTTGCGCAGCCATAACGCTTAAGCCGTACCCTCACGCGTTTTATAGGGTCAGGTTTTTCAATAAAAACAACTTCATTTCGTAACCCCTGCCGTTGTTCCTGAACCACTGATTCAGGAGTAACTTTTTCTTCTTCTACTTCAACAGCCTGATTGTCAATCGCACGGAGATACCCTTTTTTCAGCTGCTCAACAACATTAACATCTCCTACGTGCTGCCACGGTAACCGTTCGTCAGTACTATGCTCACGTAAATATTTATCTTTACTAATCCCGGCAGTACTAAACGCCGCCTCCCACGCGGGGTACTGATCAATATTTTCCGGGAAGTACATCTCAGTATTATTCAACACCTTCCACGCATGATAGATAACCGCTGATAACTTTCTATCCCCCCTGGCGAGTACACATTCAAGTTCAGCAAGTTCAACAAAATTACCGGAAACTTTTGCGCGTAAACACTTCTTTAAATACTGCCGTTTCTCCAGGAGTTCATCCTTCCCCTGCTGCCGTGCGTATTGCAATACCGCCCATGGCTTTGGTGAGAACGGCGAGAGTGTAACACTAAAATTCATACGTGAATACTTCCGGGATAAATTGTTTACCAAAGACACCACATTATCAATATCTTCCATAGTCTCTGTTGGTAAACCATACATAAAATATAGTTTCACCTTTTTCCAGCCGTAAGAATACAAAGTTGCAATCGCGCGGTCTAGTTTGTCAGGTTTAAACAACTTATTAACCACACGCCCCATCCGCGGTGTAGCAACTTCCGGCGCAAACGTTATTGTTGTCGGCGGGTATTTCACCAATTCCTCCGCTAAAGCTGCGGTGAATGTATCATATCGCAATGAGGGCAAGCCAAGTTCTACGCGTTCCATCTCAGGTTTTGCGTGTAAACCCGCTAAAACATTTTTTATCTTAGAATAATCCCCGGAGGATAATGACATCAATGATACTTCGTTGTACCCCGTATTTTTTAAACCCTCACTTGCAATCTCCAACACTTTTTCTTCTGAACGCTCACGGTAATCCCCGTAGATATATCGTGCCTGACAAAACGCGCAGTTCCACCGGCATCCGCGGGCAAGTTCAACGCTATACCTGTTATGCACAGTTTCTGTGAACGGTACAATAGGTTTCGCAGGATATGCTGCAGTATCAAGGCTTGAAACTCTGCGCGGGGTAATTACCGCGGGAACAGCAGTGTTTACCGGCACTACATCCTCCACTACACCTTCCGTTGAATATTTAACATCGTATAATGCTGGGACATACACCCCGCCAATCCCCGCGAGTTTAGAAAACATTGCGGTTCTGTCAAACAGACCATTCCCGGCAACGCTATTTTTTATGGATTTAACGCAGTCAATAATATCATTAACCGCATCTTCCCCGTCGCCAATACAGTATGCATCAACAAAATCAGCTGTGGGTTCAGGATTTGTTGTGGCACACGGCCCGCCGGCAATGATCAACGGGCTGTTACTCTCACGTTTATTTGAATACACCTCAATCCCGCCAAGCTCAAGGATTTCCAGTACTTTCGGGTATGTCAATTCGTATTGTAAAGTAAATCCTATAATATCAAACTTTGAAAGTTCAGTATTTGTTTCTAACGACGCTAGCTTCAACCCCTGTGATTTCAGGAGTTGAACATAATCCCCCGCAGGAAGATATACGCGCTCCGCGTAGACATCTTCCCTTGAGTTCAAGATGTTATAGAGTATCATTAACCCAAGATTCGACGCTCCAACTTCGTAAACATCGGGATAACACAAGCATACACGCACACGGTTTTCTAAATCCCGGGGGATAGGTTTACTGTTAAACTCATGATTAATATACCTCGAAGGCCGTTGTGTTTGGTAAAGAAAAGCCGGATATTTATCAGTACCCATACTGCCTCAACTGTATGGATATCAACAACCCTAACGCCATATATGCTCCGACAAGCGCGGAACCGCCGTAACTAATAAACGGTAAGTATACACCGATAACCGGCATAATACCCATAGTCATCCCGAGGTTGGCAAAAAAATAGAATGAAAACATGCATAATAATCCCATAGATACGTATTGCCCATACCTATCCCGCGCATCACGAATAATAAGCACAATACGAAAGAGTAATATACTGATCAGTACTACAACCATAATACTTCCAAGAAAACCAAGTTCCTCGCCCATAACCGAAAATATGAAATCAGTTCGTTGCGCGGGAACAAACCCTAACCGCCCCTGAGTACTGTTGAACAATCCTTTACCTATAACCCTGCCGGAACCAATTGCGATTTTTGACTGTATAATATTATACCCTGCACCTAACGGGTCAAGTGCCGGATTGATAAACGATATCAACCTTAACCGTTGATAATCCTTTAAAGCTACTCTAACAAAAAATGACGCTCCCACTGAAAGTAAGATCAAAAGATAAATAAACACAAACCGTTGCCACGAAAAACGTACACTTAAAAAATCAAGTAATTGTTTTATTAGCACAAGTAATGCGAATATCAGTACAAGCATTAACACCGCAGGCCAGAACTGGTGAAGTGACGCGTAGACAAACTTCAGTATCCAGCTTTTTGCCACTAACGATTTCTGCAACATAAGCCAGCAGTCGAATAATGGTATGACCATACTGGTAGAAACAAAAAAAAGTACAGTAAAAATCTTGCCAGTTGGAACACCCGCAAAAAACAACATTCCCAGATAAATCGGGAAAAATACAACTGACGATGAAAAGTCTGGCTGTAGTAATAACAAAAAGGTCAGTACTCCCATTAAAAACCCTGTAACCAACACAGTGGCCCACTCCTGAATTTCTTCAGTTTTTCTGCGGTCAAGATAAGATGCCAGTATTAGTATAAACAACAACTTAACGAGTTCTACCGGCTGAAAATAAAAAGTACCAAAACTTAACCAACCACGGGTACCGTTGAATGTACGCCCGAAGAAAAGTACGAATACAAGTAATCCTATACTGATAATATACATTAACACGCCGTATGAACGAAAAATTGAGTACGGCAAAAGCGCTAGTACGAAGAATACAGCAATTCCTATCCCCAGCGCAGAGAGTTGTTTTATAAGATATACATCGGCGTTTGAATCAAACAACGTTGCGGAACGTATCAACACTATCCCCAACACCGTGAGTATCACCGCGCTGATAATAAGTATTATATCAATCTTGTTAAAAAGACTCTTAAACCCAAACTCATTGCTCATATATTTATTTATCGTCGTTATTTTATAGTATACAAAATAAACCCCGTGTTTTTTCATACCAACGATAAACGTAATTATGTATAATATTTTTGTCGTATTGTATTAACACGAATTTTGGGTGATTGCGCGAATATGATTATTGGAGGAATACTGGATGAAATTCGACTTGAGAAATGTTATTGTTAACACACTTTTTGCGGTTACACTATTTGTTTATTACCCATCACCTATTACAGCAGTACCGTTTTTGTTGAACTATACAGGAACATTATCAGACAATACTATACCTGTTAGTGACGGGCTATATACTCTGAAATTTGCGTTATACAAAAGCTCAACAGCAGTAACGGCTTTATGGTCTGAGACACAGAATATTTTACTCAACAACGGAATATTTTCTGCGGTATTAGGTTCTATAGAACCCTTCCCAAAAACAATAAATAATTATGACAACCTGTACTTAGGGATAAAACTTGAATCTGACCCTGAATTTATCCCGCGGCACAGGGTAGTGAGTAATATGTTTGCAATAAAATCAGAATATGCTGCCACAAGTTCCAGCGCAATTTATGCGGTTAGTTCCGGCAGCGCGGGATACACACAATCTTCAGCCTACGCAATGATATCTTCGCAAACAGTTAACAGTGAATACCTGCACGGATACCCGTACACACATTTCTTAACAACTACGACTTTAATCCCGAGGAGTACGGACAGTACTTTTAACACTATAACTACAGGCAGTATTAACAACATCATCATGATTGACGGAACTACATACCCGCGTAGTTCAGCCGGGATAATACAAGCATTGAACTCACTCCCCTCAACCGGCGGTACAATACTTTTATCTCCCGGAACATATCCTGTTTCAGAAAGTATAACAATAACAAAATCCAACCTAACCCTTACCGGGTGCGGTAATGCTGTAATACTAAAACCTTCCAATAACTTAAACGCACCGGTTATACAAACCTCTAACACAAACGGGGCAGTACAAAGAATTATTATCTCAAACATTTCAGTTGATGGTAACAGAACTGAACAATCAACTGAATGCCACGGGGTGTATATCAAAGACGCTGTTGAGATCACCCTCCGTGATTGCGTAATAACCAACTGTTTTGGCTATGGCATTTTTATTGAATCTTCTGAACACTGCAAAGTAACAAATGTGTTTTGTAATAACAACTCTTGGGCGGGTATATGCTTATTACGGTCAAACAACAATATTTTAGCACATAACAACTGCCGCCAAAACGGTATAGGTATCTATACTATGCACTGCCAGCACACCGTGATATCATCAAACAATCTGTCATTAAACACGCAGTACGGTATAAGTATCTACGGCGGCGGGTATTGCGGAATCACAAATAATTCACTTCTTAATGATTCACAGGAAAGTGATAATTATTATACAGAACTCTTCCTCTGGGGCGATGGCGAAGGATCTGATGCATGCTACTGCGTGGTCAGCGGTAATACGGTAAGTTGTACCGCCAATACCCGCGCGAAGTATGGTATTGCCGAAAGTACAACGGCTAATAACCACAATATTTTTACTAACAATATAATCACCGGCGCGAGGTCAGGACAGTTACAGAAAATAGGAGTCAACAGTATTGATAACAACAACGTAAAACTCGATTAATTTCATCCGTGCTTTGGTATCCGCACACAATTATTATCAAGGAGATAAATTGTGGGACATACTATTTGGGATACCATACTCTACGCTGTATTGACAACACTGTTTTTGTTGTATATTCACTCGGCATATCCGTTAACCGCCCCGCGTGACTCCGCTGAGTACGCCAGTACGGTACCAACACTCAGCATCCCTCACCAACCCGGGTATCCGTTGTACACAATCACCGCAAATATATTTCAGTTACTACACCTTGCAACCCCATCCTTCTGCGTGACAGTATTTTCATCAATATGCACGGTACTAACTTGTTTTTTATTATATAGAACAATGTTAATACTGAATATCCTCCCGATACTAAGAATCCTTGCGGTAATTCTTTACGGGTTTAACCCACTGATTTACCTGCAATCAACTATCGCAGGGCCGTTTATGCTTAACGCATTGTTTTTATCAGTGTTTATATATTTAACAATCAATACATTAGTTCGTAATAATGCGTATATAGCCTCTTATTTATTTGGCTTATCCCTGTGTAACCATCAAACAATACTGTTAATATTACCTTTAGTGTATTATCTCCTCAAAAAGAAGAAAGTCCATACGGGTTCAACACTATTCTTTTTCCTTTGCGGTTTAACCCCCTATCTTTTCCTTATAGTGCGTTCAGCAGCACAGCCAGTAGTGGATACCGGTGATACAGAAAGTTTATCTAACCTATTTTCTGCTCTCTTTAGAACAGATTTTGGTACGTTGCGGTTACATCATGAAAGTTATGGCAATACTTCATCAATAGCTGCCCGTTTTCACACAACGCTGTGTCATATACGTGACTGGACACAAAAAACCGGGTGGTTAACAATTATATTCTCTATACCCGGAATGATTAAGTTTTCACGACGGATACCCAGCCTATGGAAATACATATTTGCAAGTATCCTTTTTTCCGGGCCGGGGTTAATTATTTTGGCAAGTATGCCGATAACTTCTGAATCCACAGAAATCATGCAACGGTTTTACGTTCTACCGTTTACTCTGATGATAATACCGGCTATTACAGGAATGGATTGGATACTACGCGCTAAAAATACGCTGGTACAGAGTCTCACAATTCTATTTTTTGCCATACTATGCTTTAACTGTTTTGTTCATATCCAACACTGCTTCCAGTTTTATAATAACAGGCATAACTATGTTACGCCTGACTTTATGCATAACATCTTCATCACCATAGAACCAAACAACCTTCTTTTTCTTGATGCGGATAACCCAATATTTCTTTCAAGATATTGCCAGCTGATAACAAAAAAACGTGTTGATACTACGGTGATTGAAAACATACCGTTCCCGTGGTATATAGAACTTATGAAGAAACGGTATCCTACCCTTTGTTTCTCCGCTGTTAAACTAAACAGCTTAACACCCAGCGTATTTTTTGAAAATATTGTAGATGATAATATCGGGAATTATCAATTTTATACTAATACTTCTTTAGGAAGCAAGTATGATAATTATCTTACGCCATCAGGTCTTTTGTTAAGATTACAACCCAGCGGCAGGTTAATGATGTACACATCCGGAGTGTATTCATCAGTTATAATGTCTAACCTCTATGTTTACCGTTCCCCGCCGGGAATAGGATGGTATACACAATATTTTGACCGTGAGATTATCGGGGATTACGTTATTGCCTGGGAAAATGTACAACTATCAACTAAATATTAATGTGCCTCAACCTTAACTTCACTTTTTTTTCTGTTAACCAGCATCTCCTGAATAATTGCCTGTGCAACCGGCGCGGCAACACTACCCCCGTGCCCGCCATGTTCCATAAAAACCGACAATGCAATCTCCGGATTTTCAGCCGGCGCGTATGCTACAAACCATGCGTGGTCATTCCCCTGCGGGTTCTGCGCGGTACCTGTTTTCCCTGCAACTGTAACACCGGGAACCGCTGCTCCAGCGCCGGTACCGTAAGACACTACGCGTTGAAGTGTTGCATCCATGATTTTCCAGGTGTTCGGGTCCATATCATTACTCACAATCTTTCTTGGAGACGACTTCCATAACACCTGCCCGTTTTGGTCCTGTATTTTATTCACCACACGCGGTTGAAATAAGCTCCCGCGGGTAGCAGTTGTTGCAGCCAGGCACGCTAATCCAATAGGCGTGGTAAGAACATACCCCTGCCCGATTGCTACATTCACCGTATCACCGTCATACCAATCATCCCGATACCTGCGTTTTTTCCAGTTACGTCCCGGGATAAACCCCGTAGCTTCCCCAGGCAGGTCAATCTCAGTATATTTATCAAGCCCGTATTTATGCCCATACTTCTCGATTGAATCAATCCCCACTCTTAATCCAAGCTGATAAAAATATACGTCACACGATTCCGCAAGGCCGCGTGTAAAATCAACCCATCCATGGCCTTCAGGTTTCCAGCATTTAAACACTTTGCCTTCACGCCCGAGAATAAACCTACCCTGGCATAGTACAGCTTTCTGCGGGTCAACCTTATGCTCATCCAATGCAGCGCTGGCAGTAACAATTTTGAATACCGAACCCGGCGGATACCGTCCCTGTAACGCACGGTTGAACAACGGCAATCCTACACTTGACAGTAATGCATCACGTTTAAAAGTGTCAGTCGAAATACTTACAAACATATTAGGATCATAACCAGGAGAGGATAACATAGCAAGTACTTCGCCATTTCTCGGGTCAAGAACCACGCAGGCGCCTCGTGTTTTCTCAAACGCTTTTTCTATTATATTCTGAAGTTTTAGATCAAGAAATAAATGTACATCATTCCCGGGTATACATGAAATCTTGCGGATAACTCTTAACTGGTTACCTTTAGCATCAATCTCAATCTGTACACCTCCGTCTTCCCCGCGTATGTATGGTTCATATATACGCTCCACCCCGCTTTTCCCGATAAAACTACCCACACGATACCCGGCATACTGCGGGCTAGCAAATTCCGACCGGTTAATCTCGCCAAGGTATCCAATCATATGACAGGCTGTAGATCCATAGGGATATAACCGTTTGAACTCCATCCCTAAGTTAATTCCCGGTAACCTATACTTGTTTTCTTCCAACCAAAACATTTGCTGACGTGAGATACCGTCAATAATTCTAATAACCGCGGGCTTGGACTTACTATATATTTTTAACTTACTTCTTGATATTTTGATTTTTAATATTTCTTCCAGGGTATCCAGAGTATCATCAATTCCCTGTTTTGTCATACCTTCCGGAGAAAAATATACAACGTAAGTTGAAACATTATCCGCTACGCAGAGATGAGAACGGTCATAAATATTACCCCGTGGTGCGGTTTCAAAATATACCCGGGTACGGTTTTGTTCCGATATTTTCAGGAGTTTATTTCCCTGCACTACCTGCAGATCGAAAAGCTTGAAGGTAAGGATAAATATTAATAACGCAACAAAATATGAAATCGCGCTTAATCTTTTCTCCATCAGTACAAAATATATTTCTTTACAATTTCCATAGTTTATACCACGAGTTAAGCAACATAAACAGTGGTACCGCAACAATACCGTTAATAATAATTACCACCAATCCCACCCAATGGAATACTACCTGCCCAAACCATGGTAACGTGTTTTGCAACACAAAAAATATGATGAAGTATAACGCCGAAATTGCCATTGTGATAACTGCCTGGGCAAACGAGCTTTCCTGATTTACAAATAATGTTATGCGGTTACTGATAAACCCTAGAAGCGTTAATACAAACGCCTGTGTCCCAAACCGTCCTGTGGAAAAACTATCACTCAGAATTCCCAAAAAAAACCCGCCGGTTACGCTGCTGCGTGAACTACGAAACAACGCAAAGTAAATTGTTAATAGCAAGAAAAAATCTGGCGAGTATTCCGCGAATATTTGCCGTGAAAACAGCTGCGTTGTTAAACACAAAATGCCAGTGATAAAATAAAAAAATATGCCAATCATCAAATAATTACCGTAGGTTGAGTATAATCACATTATGCAGTGAAGACAGTTTTGCATATGGACGTACAAATGCGTTGGTTAACGAATTTTTTTCTTTTCTCTCAATCCTCACAACTTCACCTACGGGAATTCCCGGAGGAAAGCTACTACTACTCCTAGAAGTGACCATTGTATCGCCGGGCTGAACCTGAGAATCAGTATTAAGATACCGCAGGTATAACAAATGATTATTTGCCCCGGCAATAACACCGTCGTCACTGGTACGGGGGCAACTTGTAACCACAGCAGACAGCGTATCACTGATTAACAATATCCTGCTTTTTTTTCCCATTACCTCAATCACCTGACCGACAAGGTTTTTATTAGTATCCAAAACAGGCGCACCGACACTCAAGCCAGCATCCTTCCCACGGTCTACATAAATACTCTGGAACCATGTTTGCGGGTCACGCATTATCACCCGTGCGGCAGTAAAACTGAACCCGTTTACATCAGACAGGTTCAACATTTTCCTTAAACTAGCATTATCGCGTTCAAGCTCGCGTAACTGCTGTTCTCTTAGTTGATAGGTATCAACCAGTTTGTGCAGGTAACGGTTCTCCTGTTTCGCAAAGAACACATCGATTACCCCATCCCCAACCGATATTATACTTATATACATCTGTGTCAACGCCGAAGGTACCGGAGATACTACTGAATACACAAAATACTTAAACTTCTCAACTGACTGGCGGGGAGAGATTATTATCAGGAATAGCGAGATAACCAAAAAAATCAGGCATAACCAACCCGAATATTTAGTATGTTCCTGTTCATTAAAACGAGCATTGTTTGTAGTATACGTCAATGGTTTATCCATTTTTCTTGTCAATACCGAAAAAACGTGGTATTTATCTACTCTATTTATTCAATCAAACTACGTTTTTTCTTTAATGCATCAAGAGTTTCAAGAAATTTACCGGTACCTAAAACTACGCAGATTAACGGATCAGGAGCAAGATTTACCGGTAGTTCAGTCTCCTGGCTTATAAGTTCAGGAAAACCGCGCATCAACGATCCACCGCCGGTCATTACAATCCCGCGGTCAACAAGATCCGCAGCAAGTTCCGCTGGAGTTTCTTCAAGTGTTTGTTTAACAATTTCCACAACATTACGTGCAGGTTCGCTTAATGCCTGGCGTATTTCTTCGGATGTCACCACCACGGTCTTTGGCAATCCTGTTACCTGGTCACGTCCCTTGACTTCCATAGTTTGTTCCTGTTTCATCGGAAACACGGAACCAACCTTTATCTTAACTTCTTCTGCTGTGGGTTCACCGATAAATAGATTATATTTTTTCCGGAAATACTGTACAATAGCATCATCCATCTGATCACCCGCAACGGGTATTGTTTTTGATACCACCATACCGCCAAGCGAAATCACTGCAACCTCTGTCGTACCCCCGCCGATATCGATAACCATATTTCCCGCGGGTTCGCCAATCGGTATATCCGCACCGATCGCCGCTGCCATTGATTCTTCGATTATATGCACTTCCCGCGCACCGGCTTGTTTTGCAGAATCAATCACCGCGCGGCGTTCAACTTCCGTGACATTACTAGGTACGCCAACTACGATTCTTGGATGTAATATTGTCCGGCGATTATGCACCTTTTTTATAAAATACCGTATCATCTTTTCGGTAACTTCAAAATTAGCGATAACACCTTTGCGTAAAGGGCGTAACGCTGTAATATTAGAAGGTGTTTTCCCTAACATACGTTTAGCTTCTACGCCAATAGCTAATACTTCATGAGTAACATTATGAATTGCCACTACTGACGGTTCGTTTAAGACAATCCCCTGTCCTTTTACATAAACCAGGGTAGACGCTGTTCCCAAATCCATACCCATGTCGTTTGAAAACATGCTGTACAAAAAGTTAAACATGTTAGTCCTTTTACCAATTCCTTCCTCAGATAATTTAGATTACTACTTTACCCGACGATAATTCAGTTCATCAGTTTCAGCAAAGCCATCTCTGCACCATCGGACATCCGCGCAACCAAACGGTATCGTTTTGTATACCCGCTTGTGCGGTTAGCATAACGTGGTACAAGTACATCAAACAACTTTTTTTGTACATCCTTGTTTGTAACAACCCCCGCGACATAGCGTTTAGCTGCAAGATCATTTTTCTTCGCACGAGTAATCAAACGTTCAGTAAACGACGCTACTTCTTTACTTTTAGCAACTGTGGTCTTAACTTTTTCATGTAACAACAAACTAGTTGCCATGTTACGCAACAACGCCTTACGGTGTGAACTTGTACGCCCGAGTTTCCTAAAGTTTAATGTTTTCCTCATTTTATTATCCTACACTCCTGTCATTGACATTGTATACTGTTGTTTATCAACAACAGATTATACTTCCATACTAAGAGACAAACCCATTTCTTTTAGTTTGTCAATAATTTCTTCCAACGACTTTTTTCCGAAATTACGGTATACTAATAACTCCTCTTCCTTTTTTCTTACCAGATCGCGAATAGTATGTAATTTCGCTTTTTTCAAGCACTTATTTGCGCGGACTGAAAGTTCCATAATCTCAACGGGTTCATCCAACAACTTCTGTAGTTTATCCTGTTCCTGTGAGGGTTCTTTTTCTTCCGTTTTCTCTACCTGTTTATCAAGCTCCGCAGGAATGAATATACTGATACTGTCCTTTAATATCTTAGCGGCATACGCCAATGCATCGCCTGGTTTTACCGTACCATCAGTCCAGATTTCTATGATAAGCTTATCATAATCCGTGATCTGTCCTATACGTGTATCCTCAACTTCATAATTAACTTTCCGTACAGGCGTAAATATTGCATCCACCAAAATTGTCCCAACCGGTAAATCAGCCCTGTTTTGTTTCTCAACCGGTAAATATCCGCGCCCGCGTGCTACTTCAATTTCAACTTCCAACTTATGAGCCGGTGACAATGTTGCAATATGCTGTTCAGGATTCACGATTTCAACACTGTTGTTTAACTCAATATCCTTAGCCTTAATCTCCCCGGGCTTGTTTATCATAAGTTTAACGTTTTCCGGACCGTCAGAAAACACTTTGAACCTGATTTTTTTAAGGTTCATCATTACTTCCAGCACATCTTCCTTTACTCCGGGTAATGTACCGTATTCATGATCCGCTCCCTTAATTTTTACAGATGTTGCGGCAGCGCCTTCAATACTTGATAGCAATATTCTGCGCAACGAATTACCGAGCGTATGCCCGTATCCGCGTTCAAACGGTTCTATAATAAACTTGCCGTAAGTTTCCGACAATGAATTTTGTTCAGTCACTATCTGCTGTGGAAAAACTATTTCCTTGGGTTTCATCCCTAAACTCCTTTTTATCTAGAATAAAATTCTATGATCAATTGTTCAGCAACAGGATACGAGATCTGCTCACGCGTGGGTATGCTGACCATTTTCCCTACCAAATTTACCGCGTCCAAACTTAACCATGTCGGAACACTGTAATCTTTTGATGTTTCATCGACAAAACGTTTTACTTGTGGCGTACTCTTAATTTTGTCCGACACAGTAATTTCGTCATTAAGTTTAACAATATACGACGGTTTATTGACTCTATGTTTATTAACTTTCACATGCCCGTGAACAATATACTGCCTCGCCTGAGAACGCGATGTACTGATCCCCAACCGGTACAACACATTATCCAATCGTGTTTCCATAATTATCAATAAGTTCGTACCAGTCAACCCTTTTTTCTTTGCCGCTTCGCGGAACATCTTACGGAACTGGCTTTCAAGTATCCCTGACATTGCACGTGCTTTTTGTTTTTCATTCAACCGCACGGCATAGTTTGACATTTTTCCTCTGCGCTTACCCCCATGCTGTCCCGGTTGTTTTTGCCTTTCCTTTTTATCGTAGGTACAATGCGCCGTGCATTTAGCGCCTTTTAAAAACAACTTCTCGCCGAACCGGCGACATATTCTGCATCTTGCTGTAGTTAAACGTGCCAATTAACAACACCTCCTGTAATTCAAAATTAATTGTTTAAACATTGTTATTATATACTACACGCGCCGCGGTTTACGCGCACGGCATCCGTTATGCGGTAACGGTGTTATATCACGTATTGATAATATAGTCAATCCTGACGCTTGTAATGACCGTACCGCCGCTTCACGCCCAGACCCAGGCCCGCGAACAAGAACCACTACCCTTGACACTCCTAGGTCAACAGCCTTCCGCGCAAGATTTTCCGCAGCGATTTGCGCTCCAAACGGTGTACCTTTCTTTGTTCCCTTAAACCCGCTGCTGCCCGAGGATGACCATAACAACGTATTCCCGCGTTCATCTGCTATAGTAATAATCGTATTATTAAACGACGATGTTATGAACACCTTTGCGGTACCGCCGGTAAAACTTTTACGTTTCTTAACCGGTTTAGCGGCGACCGTTTCTTGGGACGCGGCTTTCCCTGTATTTTCAGCTGCGGCCGCTGCCGGAGCCGTTTTTTTAGGTTCCTGCTTCTTAGGTTCCTGCTGTTGTGCTGCCATCTTTTCTACATTCTCCTTGTTATAATATCCAATAAAACCACATTACACCCTATGCTGCGGCTGCTGGTGTCTTAGCTTTTACCACAGCTGTTGCTCCGACGGTCCTACGTTTACCGCGTTTTGTACGCGCATTAGTACGTGTCCGTTGCCCGCGACACGGTAAATTCCTTCGGTGCCGCGAACCGCGATAACAACCTATATCAATTAACCTTCTGATATTTTCTGACACTTCCCGTCTGAGATCACCCTCTATTTTATAATTCTGGCTGATATAATTGCTTATGCTGCTGACCTCTGTGTCTGTAAGATCTTTTACCCGTTTGCTCGGATCTATCTTAACCGCTTCTAATATCATTCCCGACATTACTCTGCCGATACCGTAAAGATATGTTAATGCGATATCTACACGTTTACTGTTCGGCAGTTCCACCCCTGCGATACGTGCCATGTTTCAGCTGACTCCTTTCCCTTTTTTACTATAATAATTTGTTTTTAGCCGCTACACTATCATCCCTGCCGCTGTTTATGCCGCGGATCTGAACATATTATCCGCAAAACCTTTTTTCTGCGAATAACTTTACATTTCTGGCATAACGGTTTTACTGACGATCGTACTTTCATTTTTTTAGTACCCCTTTATCTCATCCGGAAAACTATCCGTCCACGTGACAGATCATACGGCGATAATTCCACACGCACCTTATCTCCGGGTAATATTTTTATATAGTTCATTCTCATTTTCCCGCACAAATGCGCTAATACCACATGACCATTATCGAGTTCCACTTTAAACATGGTATTCGGTAATGATTCAAGTATTTTACCTTCGAGTTCTATCTTCTCTTCTTTCTTAGCCATTACATTTCTCTCCAAAAGTACTTTTACTTATATTCAACCTCTTGTTACAACTTCAGCGGCGGACGGTGTTATTACCACCATATCCTCAAAATGTACCGCCTTTTTCCCGTCTACTGTAACCACAGTCCATCCGTCACTTAATGTTTTAACCGCCCACCCGCCGAGATTAAGCATTGTTTCCAACGCCAAAACCATACCGGGAACGAGTTCCGGCCCTGTACCGGGAAAACCAACATTTGGAATCTGCGGATCCTCATGCATCCTGTGCCCGACCCCATGACCTGCATAGTCACGAACAACGGAAAAACCATGTTTTTCCGCACACTTTTGTATCGCCGCGGAAATGTCCCCAACATGATTACCCGCAATCGATGCGCTTATAGCCGCATCCAACGCTTTCCGCCCGGCATCCATAAGATTTGCTACTTTAGCATCAACCTGTCCAACCCCAACTGTAAACGCCATATCACCGCAAAACCCGCGGTAAAACAAACCAACGTCAACTGACACAACGTCCCCGGCACGAAAAACCTTATTTTCCGTCGGTATTCCATGCACGACTTCGCTGTTTATGGACACACAGACAGTTGCGGGGTAACCGCGGTAACCCAAAAATGCCGGAGTACATTCGTCATCCCTAATCATCTTAGCGGCAAGGTCATCAACACGCTTTGCGTTGTTACCATCAACCACTTCACTTTTTAACGCCGCACAAACTGCAGCAATCTTTTTACCGGTAATACGTATTATCTCAATGTCTTCACTGTCATAGACATTAATCATTTTCCGGGTATTACCCAATGACCTGTGTTTCTGCATTTACTTAATCTTATTTAAGAACTTTTGTACATCGGAGAAGACAACATTTTCTTCCTCCGCAGCGTTTATTTCAAATAACAAATTATTAGATTTATAAAACTCTATCAACGGTGCGGTATCTTTATCATACACTTCCAACCGTTTACGTATAGTATCAGTATTATCATCCGGTCGCTGTGTTACAGCTTCACCGCAATTGTCACATAAACCATCCTTTTTTGGAGGAGCAGACATCAAATTATAATTTGCCCCGCACTTTTTACAACCACGCCTTGCGCTTAAGCGTTTAACAACTTTTTCGTTGTTAACACTAAAACACACAACGCCAGTTAGATGGTCACCCTTTTTTTTCATCCATTGCTCAAACTGTTGAGCCTGTACCAAAGTTCTGGGAAAACCGTCTAGTATATAACCTTTTTTTATATCTCCGGAAGACAAGTGGTCAACCACTAATTCTACTACTGTCTCATCCGGTACTAATAAACCTTGCTTCATTATCGCAGAAACTTTCTCACCTAATGCCGTTTTATTTGCAACAGCCGCACGAAAAATGTCACCGGTTGATATATGTTTTAAGCCAAATTCCGCAGCTACGCGTTTTGCTTGAGTACCTTTACCCGCCCCTGGCGGCCCTAAAAAAATCAGTTTATACATATATCCCTTAAATTACTTAATATTAAACCAACGTCCTCTGATCCGCCCTTTTTTCATAAACCCTTCGTAATGCCGCATTATAAGATGCGATTCTAACTGCCCTAAAGTATCCAATGCAACGCCTACCACGATAAGCACGGATGTTCCGCCAAAGAAAAACGGCGCTTTCAATACATTCCTAAGTACATCAGGCAGTATTGCGATGAACGCAACAAACAACGCACCACCGAGAACTAACCTGTTAAGTATCCGTTCAATATACTTCGCTGTTGCATCCCCCGGCCGTATCCCCGGTATAAAACCACCCCATTTTTTCATATCATCCGCAAGCTTTACAGGATCAAGTATTATAGATGTATAGAAGTAACAGAAAAAGATTATTAATGCCGCGTAGAATAATTCATAAACAAATGATCCGCGGCCCCACCAGTCCATAATAACCTTTCCCCAAACAGTATTCGGGAAAAACTGTGCAACAGTCAACGGTGCCGATAATAACGATATTGCAAAAATCACGGCGATAACACCAGCTTGATCCACCCGGATAGGCAGATACGTGTTTTGTCCGCCATAAACTTTATTTCCTACCATACGCTTAGCGTATTGAACAGGTATCCTTCTCTGCGCGGTTTCCACCCATACAACAAATCCTACAATCGCAACAACTAAAACTACTAATATCAACATCTGTAAAAACGAAATTTCCTGTACAGCAACAAGCCGTGTCAAATTTCTGATAGCCGGTAACAATTGATCAACTATTCCTATACAGATGATCAATGAAATACCATTACCTATACCATACTCCGTGATCTGTTCCCCGAGCCACATAACAAACAGTGTCCCTGTAACCAGTGTCAGTATAGTTATCAACTGAAATCCGAGTGACGGGTCAATGACTACACTTCTCCCATCAGGCGAGCGCATGTTCATCATCATTACGCTCAACCCGAAAGCTTGTATTATCGCCATTACTACTGTACCATACCTTGTGATTTGCGAAATTTTTTGCCTTCCGGCATCGCCTTCCTTTGACAACTTTTCAAGATACGGGATAATTGTTTGCAGCAACGACATAATAATTGACGCGTTGATATACGGCATCACGCCTAACGAAAATATAGCAAACCGGCTAAGCGCTCCGCCGGAGAACATATCCAAAAACCCAAACAAAGTCTGGCTTTGCGTTTTAAAAAATGCTTGTAACGCAACTGTGTCAACACCAGGCACGGGTATTGCCACGCCAACACGGAATGCAGCGAGAATGCCTAGTGTATACAACACCCTGCGCCTAAGTTCGGGCAACTTAAAAATATCTACGAAACTGTTTATCATCGACATTGCAATTTATCCCCTGCAAAAATATTTGTTTTCACTTCACAACATCTGCCGTGCCGCCAGTAGCAGCAATTTTTTCCTGCGCAGTTTTTGAGAAAGCGTGTGCTTTGATAACAACTTTTTCCTTAATTTCGCCGTTTCCCAACACTTTGATCGCGGAATTGAGCTTAGCCAATCCTTTGGAATACATAATTTCTGGAGTTACCTCTGCGACACCCGCGCATTTCTTTACGATATCGCTAAGATTTACTATTGACAAAACACCAGCTTCAAACTTTAAATGACTAAACCCTCTTTTCGGTATTCTGCGAATAAGCGGCATCTGCCCGCCTTCAAATCCCGGACGGGGCCCGCCACCGGAACGGCACCGTTGCCCGCGCATCCCGCGTCCTGATGTTTTACCATGCCCGCTGCCATACCCGCGACCAAACCTTTTTGTCCTATGCGTTGCACCTTTCGGTGTTACAAGTTTACTTAAATCCATAACGCTTAAATCCCTTTTTCTTCCTGTTTACCTAAAGTTTGCGCAACAATTTGAGGCGTACGTAACATCTTAAGCCCCTGGATTGTCGCGTAAACTGTATTAATCGGATTTGTACTACCCAACGATTTACTTAATATATCCTTTATTCCAACAGCTTCGAGTACCGCACGGACACCACCCCCAGCAATAACGCCAGTCCCCGGTCCTGCGGGACGCAGAAGTATTCGGCATGCGCCAAACTTGCTTAATACTTCATGCGGGATCGTTGTGTTACTGAGGTTAACTTTAACCAAATTCTTTTTTGCATGTGTTGTTGCTTTCTGTATAGACAACTGCACTTCAGCTGCTTTACCCAACCCGCATCCAACACTACCGTGTTTGTCGCCAACAACTACTAACGCGCTGAACGACATACGTTTTCCACCTTTTACAACTTTGGTTACACGGTTAACTGCGACAACCGTTTCTGCCAAAGAATCATCCTGACCGCTGTTGTTACTTTTCTTATAATCTACCAAGCTATTCCTCCTCAAAAACCTTAATTTATGATTATATTTTTACTTTACCTAAAACTGCAACCCGTTTTTTCTTACGGCTTCTGCCAACTCTTTTACTCTACCATGATATGGCCTGCCACCGCGGTCAAACACAACTTTTGCGATTGATTTTTGTTTTGCTTTATCCGCGATAAGTTGTCCTACCATACCAGCAGCTTCTTTATTCCCTGAACTTTTCATCTTACCCTTTAATTCAGGCGATAAAGTTGATGCCGCTGCTAAAGTGATACCTTGTGTATCATCAACAATCTGCGCATATATATGCTTCAATGTTGCCGATACCGTCAACCTCGGACGTTCCGATGTACCCGAAATTTTATTCCGTACCCGCGCCTTGCGAAAACCAAACCTTTTTTTTGCTACTGAAAATTCGCTCATTACTTCTTACCTCCACCCGTTGCCGCTGCTGTACCGGTCACCGCCTTACCAACCTTACGGCGTATGTATTCTCCGACATACCGTATACCCGTTCCCTGATAAGGTTCCGGCGGGCGAATTTTACGTATACGCGCTGCGGTTTCGCCTACCAGATACTTGTCAATACCGGTAATAGTGATAATATTTTTTTCTATCAACAATTTTACGCCAGCAGGAACTTCGAACTTCACAGGATGCGATGAAAAGATACCAACAAGTTCAAGTTCCTTATCTGACTTCATAGTTGCACGATAACCTACTCCCTGTAACTCCAACGCTTTCTTAAACTCCTGCGTCGTACCAATTATCATATTATTAATCAACGCGCGGGTAAGGCCGTGTAACGCCCTGACTTTAGCGTCGTTATGCGTTGTTTCAACCAAAACTTCAGTCTCTTTTACGCTTACCTTTATTTTATCGTTGAACGCAAACTTAAGTTCGCCCTTCGGCCCTTTGACCTTAACTTCGCTGCCGGTAATGCTTACCTGTACCCCCGCGGGGATAATAATAGGTTTCTTACCTACGCGACTGAGTTTTAATACCTGTTTTTTTTCCATAATAAATTACCAAATAAATCCTATAATTTCTCCGCCAACACCCAACCTCCGGCAATCCTTATCCGTAAATATTCCGCGTGAGGTGGTAACAATAGCAGTCCCCAATCCTCTGTATACCCATGGCATACCTTTTTTTGTCCTGTATATTCTTAGACCCGGCTTAGATACGCGTTTAAGGTTTTGTATAACCCCATACCCTTCCGGTGTATACTTCATGAACACGCGGAGGATACCCTGTTTTCTATCCTCTATTACCTTAAAATTAGCGATATAGCCTTCATTTTTAAATAACTGCGCAATCTCCGTCTTATACTTTGATGACGGAATATCCACTTTCTCCGCCTTATTTCTGTTTGCGTTGGATATCATAGCAAACATATCGGCAATAGGATCTGTTGAACAACTCACTTTTATTCCTCCATTTTTGTTACTAAAATCTTAATTATTTATCAAGTAACCGTTTAATTTCTGTTACCAGCTTGACCGCATGATACCCGGCAATTCACCACGGTGTGCCAATATCCTGAAACAAATACGGCATAACCCAAAATCACGAATATACCCTCTTGGCCGTCCACATAACCTGCAACGGTTATGATACCTAACCGCATACTTTTTGGGCTTCAAGTTTTTCGCGTACTGCGCTGTCGTTGACATTAGCTTTTTACTCCTTGCTTATATACAAAACTTATTTTTCAATTTTCTCAACTTTTTTCTTAATCTTCTTAAACGGTATCCCTAAAAATTCAAGCAATAACCTTGCCGGCTCATCTTCGTTTGCTGTTGTGCAAATTGTGATATTCAATCCTCTTGCTTTATCCGATTTTGTAAGATCAACTTCAGGGAAAATATGGTGTTCCTTAATCCCGACGTTATAATTCCCTTTACCGTCAAACCCAGTTGTAGGCAACCCGTTAAAATCTCGGATTCGCGGCGTTGCCGCTGTGATAAACCGGTCAAGAAATTCGTACATCATACTTCCCCGCAAAGTAACCTTCAACCCTATCGGCACGCCAGCACGGAGTTTAAAGTTAGATATCGACTTTTTCGCGCGGGTAACCTGTGGCTTCTGCCCTGTCATTGCCATAAAATCCGCGGTCATCGCATCAATAACCTTAATATTTTCCTTTGCTTCGGATAACCCGATGTTTAACACAACTTTTTCTAAACGCGGCACCTGAAGCGCGTTATCATATTTCATTTGTTCCTTTATTCTTGAAACAATTTCTTTTTCATACAATTCTTTTAACCGTGGAACAACCATTTCACTTTTTCCTTCCGTATATTTATTATTTTAAAATACTATATCTCACATAATCATTTCATTGCATTTACGACAAATACGCACTTTTTTTCCGTCAGACATTTTGTCAATCTTAGGCCGTGACGGTTGTTCGCATTTCGGGCATACAAGCATTACGTTGCTGATATGCACCGGCGCTTCTTTTTCGCGGATACCTCCGGGATCGTTCTGGCTCCTGCGAAGATGACGTTTTACCATATTAATTTTTGCAATGATAATACGATTTTCTTCAGGAATAACTTTCAATACTTCCCCGACCTTACCGCGATCTTCACCTGAAACAATTTTTACCTTATCTTTTTTCTTAATAATAATCATTTTTTTATACCACTTCCGGTGCTAAAGATATTATCTTTAAATAATTTTTATCCCTTAACTCACGCGCCACTGGCCCAAAAACGCGTGTTGCTTTGGGTTCACCTGTTTCATCAATAATTACTCCGGCATTGTCATCAAAACGAATATAACTACCATCGGGACGACGGTGTTCTTTTACTGTACGCACTACAACCATTCTCACAACTTCGCCTTTTTTGATTTTATCAGTTGGCAACGCGTCACGCACTGAAGCTATAATTATATCACCGATAAACGCATACCTTCGCCCGGTACCCCCTAAGATACGCAAGCAACGTACCAACTTAGCGCCAGAGTTATCCGCTACTTTAAGAATTGCACGTTCTTGAATCATTTGTTCGCCACCTACATTCTAAAATTTTTACACACAACTTTTTTTATATAACACTATTCTTTATTTGTCGCAGGCTTTTCCGCAGTTACAACAACTTCGCCTTTAAGTTTTTGTTCGGTCAATAACGTTACCTGTTCTTCTTCTGCGGCAATTTTATCCAGTTTTTCAGACTTTTTAACAATATTCAACAATAACCACCGTTTATTTTTTGACCGCGGCCTGCATTCCTGTATCTCCACAACATCACCTTCATGCGAAGCGTTTTGTTCGTCATGCACAAAAAAACTTTTACTTTTTCTAACAAACTTTTCTAGAACCGGATGCCGTGACTGTGTTCTCACAACAACCGTACGGGTTTTATTATTTTTATCGCTCTTCACTGTACCCACTAATACTTTTTTCATTTCTTCACTCCACTTCCCTGTTTAGTATTTATTAACGTCATAATTCTTGCGATATCACGACGAAGATTACGTATTTCCAGCGGATTCTTTAATCCGGTAGTGCGTTTACTAAACCTCAATTGCGCAAGTTTACTCTTCATTTCAGTCAACCGTGCCTGGAGTTCGTTCAACCCGACTTCCTTAATTTCTGTCCATTGCTTTTTTTTCATAAAATACTAAAACCTTCTACTTTTTTGTTTTATCACAAATCCCGTGCCACTATTTTTGTAGGTATAGGCAACTTATACTGTATCAATCTCAACGCTTCCTTAGCATCAGCTGCGCTTACCCCGCCTAGCTCAACAATAATCCGCCCCGCTTTAGTTACCGCTACCCAATGATCCGGATCGCCCTTACCTTTACCCATACGCGATTCCGCCGGATGCTTCGTTACCGGCCTATCTGGAAATATGCGGAACCATATACGCCCGCCTTTTTTTAGAAACCGCGCAAGTGTTAAACGCATTGCTTCCATTTGTCGTTGCGTAATCCATACAGACTCCAATGCACGTAATCCATACTCGCCAAAAGATATTTCCAATGCACCTTTTGAATAACCCTTCATTTTACCCCGCTGGGCTTTGCGATACTTAACTCTTTTTGGCATTAACGGCATATTCTTATTCCTCTCCGCCTACTATAATTTCCGCTTTATCCGCATTAAGCTCAACCTTCTCCAATTGTTCAATCTGCTCTTTGCTGACCGGCCTTGCGTCATCAAGCAGTTCACGGTCAGTCTTTTTATAAAATTCCTTACGGAAAACCCATACTTTAATTCCGGTAACGCCGTAAGTATTATACGCCCGCGCTTTTGCAAAATCGATTAATGCACGGAATGTCTGTAATGGCACCCGTCCATCTTTTGCCCATTCAGTCCGGGCAATTTCATTACCGCCTAACCGTCCACCAACCATTATCTTAATACCCAGCGCACCGTTCTGCATTGCCCGTTCAATAGCCATCTTCATTGCACGTTTTTGAGAGATACGCCTCTCTATCTGCATCGCAATACCGTCCGCTACTAACTGCGCGTCAATCTCCGGCTGCTTAATTTCAAGGACATATATCCCAACTTTTTTTCCGAACTTATTTTCTAAGTCCGTACGCAATGTTTCAATCTCTGTTCCACGCCTGCCAATGACTAATCCCGGACGAGCAGTAAAAATATTTATTTTCAACATTTTACCCGGCCGTTCTATACCAATACGCGAAACAGATGCGTATTTAAGTTTTTCTTTCAATAACTCACGTATCTTATAATCTTCTTCGATCAAATCCGGAATGTCACGCTTAGGTGCATACCATTTTGATTCCCATTGTTCAATATAACCTAACCTTACAGCTTTTGGCGGAACTTTATGCCCCATTACTTAATTACTCTCCTCCTGTATTTTTTACAAATAACTTCTTTTAATCACCAACAACAATCGTTAAATGCGAAATCCTGTGACGAAACGTTACCGCACGGCCTTGTGCAGCGGCTTTAATACGTTTCATATGTGTCGCTTCCGTGACCCACGCTTTCTTTACTTTCAAGTGCGTAACGTCCACATTCTTCCCTGCATTTGACACTGCAGAGAACAATGTCTTCTCTACAACCTTCTTTGCTGATTTTGTCATAAACGATAATTTATTCATAGCATCATTAACCGACTTCCCGCGAATAGTGTTAAGCACCTGTGCTACCTTCCGCGGACTTATACGTTGATTACGCGCAATAGCTTTTGCTTCCATTTTAATTCACCAATTACTTTCAAATAAAATATATACCGTAATTTCCAAAACACGCCTTTTTACTTATGTGAGTTCCGTTGCTTCCTTAGTATGCGCTTCACCGTGACCGGAAAACCGACGGGTCGGTGAAAACTCACCAAGCCTGTGCCCGACCATCTGTTCTGTTATCAAAATCGGTAAATGCTTCTTACCGTTATGTATCGCGATTGTATACCCGACAAATTCCGGTATTATCATGCATGCCCGCGCCCATGTTTTGACAACCTTTTTTTCTCCGGTCTGTTGCATTTTCTGTATTTTCAGCATTAGGGTCTGGTCAACATACGGCCCTTTTTTCGACGATCTACTCATGTTCCCTCTTTCCTCCGTACTATCTTGATTTTATAATTAACCCAATACCTTGGCATCTTGTCTGCGTCGAATAATAAATTGATCCCACACTTTTTTCTTTCTTGTGCGATACCCTTTTGCCGGTTGGCCCCAGGGTGACTGCGGATGATTTCCGCCTTTTGAATGCCCTCGCCCGCCGCCATGCGGATGATCAACAGAATTCATTTTTGTACCGCGAACTGTCGGGCGGATACCGATGTGACGGCTGCGTCCGGCTTTACCAAGCACAACATTCTCATGTTCAATATTTCCCACCTGCCCGATTGTTGCCATACATCTTAACAATACCATCCGCGTTTCACCGGACGGCATCCTCAAATGTGCATACTCACCTTCTTTTGCCATAACCTGTGCTGTCGCTCCTGCAGAACGCACCATGACCCCGCCTTTACCGGGAAGGATTTCAATATTATGCACCATAGTACCTTCAGGGATTTTATCTAATGGTAAAGCATTACCTACACGAATATCAATGTTTTCCCCTGACATAATAATATCCCCTACTTTTAATCCAATAGGGTGAAGAATATACTTGTACGTACCGTCTTCATATTTCACTAATGCAATAAGTGCCGAACGGATAGGATCGTATTCTATAGCATTAACGACTGCCGGCATATTAAGTTTATCCCGACGAAAATCAATAATCCTATACCTTTGCTTATGCCCGCCGCCCTGATGGCGCACCATAAGCTGGCCAGTATTATTCCTTCCCCCCTGTTTTCTTAACGCTACCGTAAGTTTCCGCATAGGCTTTTTCTTCGTGATAACATCCCTGTTATCAAGTGTCGTAATAAACCTGCGAGACGGCGTGTACGGCCTATAAGTTTTAATACCCATAATTATTTACACCTTTTCTTCAAGATCTATCCGCTGACCCTCAGCAACGGTAACAATAGCTTTCTTCCAGTCAGGACGCCGCCCTTCTGGCGCGCCCATACGCAACCGTTGCTTTTTTCCACCGGTAATCATTGTTACTACTTTTTTAACTTTAACTTTAAACAATGTTTCCACCGCTTGCTTTACCTGTCCTTTTGTTGACTTCACTTTTACCTGGAACAAGTATTGATTATTTTTCTCTTTTAACGCCGTACCCTTTTCGGTAACAATAGGCCGGATAATTATTTCATACGGGTTCATTTACTCTCTTCTCCCTTAACATTAATATCTTTAAATTTCTCAATTACAACATCCAGCGCTTTTTGGGTTAACAATATTTTCCTGCTTGACAAAATATGGTATGCATTCAAGTCAGCTGCAGTGAAAAGTGTTACACCATCAATATTATTAAACACCCGCACAATGTTTTTATCCATTTTATCAACAACTATAAACAATTTATCACCTGATAAACCAATTTTTTTTAATAACTGCGCGGCCTTTTTTGTCTTTGCTTCAGTTATAATTATATCTTGTATAACAAACATATCCTTTGTTTTAGACATTAATGCGGAAAGTAATGCCATCTTCTTTTTCTTTTTTGGTATATCGACGTAATAAGACCTCGGTTTTGGCCCAAAAACAATACCGCCGTGTCTCCACAAAGGCGACCTTATACTACCCGCACGCGCACGACCTGCTTCTTTTTGCCGCCACGGTTTCTTTCCGCCACCTGATACTTCATCCCGCCGTTTGGTAGAAGCTGTCCCCTGCCTTTGACGTGCAAGGTACGATTTTACAACTTCATAAAGCAACTTTTTGTTTGCCTTACCTTCAAACACCGGAGGTAACGACGCTGTCCCTACATTTTCTCCTACTGCACTAAATAACGGTATTCCCATAAGACATTCTTACCCAATTACCCTTTTTTCTTCTTAGCTTTATCATCTTTTTTCACAACTACCACAACTTTTTCTTTCTTTACGCTTTTTTCTATCAATACCAACCCGCGGTTTGCTCCCGGGACTGCTCCGCGAAGTAACAACAAATTTTTTTCGGCATCAACTTTTTCAACGCGCAAGTTCTGTATTGTACACCAATCATAGCCATAATGTCCTGGCATACGTTTACCTCTGATAACACGCTGCGGCTCCTGTCCACCACTGGTACCAGGCGCACGCTGGCGATCAGATTGTCCGTGTGTAGACGGACCGCCGGCAAAGTTATAGCGTTTAACCACACCAGAAAACCCATGCCCTTTTGTTCTAGAACGAACATCAACATGGTCACCAACAACAAAAGTATCCGCCTTAATCTCCTGCCCGACCTGCCATTTATCAATATCGTTAACCCTAAACTCTTTCAAATACTTTACAGGTATACTGTTTGGCGTTGCATTAGCTTTCACAAAATATCCGGTCTTGGGTTTATTAACTTTTCTTGGTCTATCACCAAATCCCAACTGCAACGCATTATACCCATCGGTAGCAACCGTTTTCTTACGTATTACGTAACATGGCCCCGCAGCAATTACTGTTACAGGAACAGCTTTACCGCTACTATCATATATTTGCGTCATCCCAACTTTTGTTCCTAACAATTTCTTTAACACGTTAATTCACCTTTACCCTATTCATCATTTCCTTACTATAATATTATGCTTTAATTTCAACATCCACGCCAGCCGGTAAATCAAGCTTCATCAATTCTTCAACAGTTTTGGGAGTCGGTTCAAGAATGTCAATTAATCTTTTATGAATTCTCATCTCAAACTGTTCTCTTGATTTCTTGTCTGTATGAGGCGAGCGCAATACCGTATATTTGCGTTTATCCGTCGGTAACAATACCGGCCCGGAAATAGTCGCACCTGTACGTTTCGCGGTCTCCACAATTTTTGTTAACGAATCATCAAGAACTTTGTGATCGTACGCGCGTAACCTAATTCTAATTTTTTGTGTCGTTGCTACCATAATTATTTATCCACCCTGCTCCATTATATAAACTTTACTTCAAAATATCTGTGACAACACCGGCGCCGACTGTATGCCCGCCTTCACGGATAGCAAACTTAACGCCTTTTTCCATTGCTATCGGGGTGATCAGCTCTACTGTCATCGCTACGTTAT
>JBBAAG010000007.1 GCA_041658405.1 Elusimicrobiota bacterium | reverse complement strand
ATCAAACCCTGCAACAATATTAAACCCCTGTTTCCCGAATCCACGGTACTTAATAAACGCGGTCCCAAGATTACCCACTCCAATCACGCCAACCGACCATGTACGGTCAATCCCCAAAATTTCCGATAATGCCTGTTTTAACGCATCAACATCATACCCCTTACCTCTTGTACCGAACTGCCCAAAGTAAGCAAGGTCACGCCGTACCTGCGCATCAGTAAAACCAGCCCTCCGCGCGAGCTGTACGGAAGACAAATACTTTTCCTTGAACTCAACAAGTATCCTGTAGTAAAACGATAATCTCGGGATAACAGATTTTGGTATACGCTTACCCAAATCAATCTTAGATTTCACAAATTTCACCCGCAACCACTTTCTCAGACCTCCCACCTGTTTTTACCACCAATCCGGCATCCGTATCTATCCTCATAACCCTGCATTGCACTTTTTTTTCGCCAATAGTAACATTCACTAACCTATTTCTATATGCCAATACACGGTTGCATTTATGCATATAATATTTAAACCCTTTTGACTTAAGCGAAAGATAATCCCGGTTGACAACCTTAATAATCCCGGTTCTGAGTTCTCGTAAGAACACCGCACGTTTGTTCATACAAACTTTATTGTAAGCCACTAGGCACACAGCACTCTTGTTAAGCACCTCCGGGATTTTATTAAACACATTAACCCCGATCCCTATATATACATTTTTAACTTTATCCCTGGACAACACAGTTTCCACTAATACACCCGCTAACTTCTTAAACTCTCCGCTGCTGTTTTTTATCATAACATCATTTGGCCATTTAAGTTTTGTATCTATCCCAGTAAATGATTTTATAGCCTTCATTAATGCTAAAGACACTACCAAACTCAACCCGGCTAACCTGTGCGGACTAATACAGGGTTTAAGTACAACCGTCATCCAAATACCTCCGGGACAGGACGACCACCGGCGTTTTATTCGCCCCCGTCCCCGTGTTTGCTTTTCTGCAACCACAACAGTTCCTTCACCAAACCCATGTTTTTCAACAAGTATACGCGCAACATCCTGAGTTGATGCCACGCTTTTATACTCAACTAAAATAATTTTCATATCATATTATTATACCAATTTCCCCACTTTTTCAATTGCATTACTTCTGTTATAAAGTTAGAATTCTTTTGTTATGGATATACTTACATTATTTACTATGTCGTTTATGATAGCGTTCAGCGGAGCACTAGTCCCTGGCCCGTTAATGACCGCGGTGATCAACGATTCCACAAAACACGGCTCAAAAACCGGCCCATTATTCGTTTTAGGCCACGCGTTACTTGAAATCGTGATGATAACAATAATTATTCTCGGATTCTCAAAGTTTATCAATACACCTTTTGTTATTACAACAATTTCTATTACAGGATCCGTGTTCTTGTTTATCCTCGGAGCTATGATGCTTTACTCAATTCCCGGACTGACCCTAGATTTTCTTAAAGACAAAACCCCATCCTCCGGCAAAAACCTTATCCTAAACGGAATACTGATGAGCCTGTCAAACCCGTATTGGACAATATGGTGGTTTAGTATCGGGATAGGATTAGTTATCTCTGCGCAACACGCCGGTATTTTTGGATTACTAGCATTTTTCATTGGGCACGAACTTGCTGACCTCGCGGTATACTGGTTTATTTCGTTCACTATAAGCAAAAGCCGTAATTTTTTATCATTAACTCTATATAAAACCCTGATTGGCGGCTGTGCAGCGGCACTAATCATCTTTGCACTATATTTTGGATTAACAACTTTTTTAGCAGGATACTAAACAATATCCAAACTAATATCCATTGCCGGAGCGGAATGAGTTATTCTTCCTATAGAAACACGGTCAATATCCAACCCTCTGAATACCGATATTCTTTTTAGGTTAATATTCCCGGATAGTTCAATCTCAATTTTTTTATCAAACCTTCTAATGATTGTAACCGCACGTTTTACTGTATGGATATCCATGTTATCAAGCATAATAATATCAGGCCTGAACTCCAACACTTTTTGTAACTCGCTGAACTTATCCACTTCAATCTCTACTTTAACCTTTTTTTTCTTCCGCAGGCCAAACACTCTGTTTTTCACCTTCTCAAACCCCTCGCAGGGTAATAGTTCCCAATGATTATCCTTGATCAAAACCTGGTCCGCAAGATGAAACCTATGATTATTCCCACCTCCGCAGGTAACCGCGTACTTCTCAAGCACACGCATCCCCGGCGTAGTTTTCCGTGTATCATACACCTTAGCCTTTTTATTAACCTTACCCAGCGCATCTACGTATAACCTGGTAAGTGTCGCGATTCCCGACAACTGCTGCAAAAAGTTCAGTATCGTACGTTCAACAGAAAGAACTATCCCGAACGGCGCAATAATTTCACCAATACACTTCCTGGATGCTACACGTTTTCCGTCACGAACATAACATACAACCGTTTCTTTCCCACATTTATTAAGTATATTATCCGCAGCAGCATACCTGCGTAATGTCTTTAGAATCAATGGCACAACAGCCATACCGGCGATAACACCCTCCTGTTTTGCAACAAGTTTTGCATGGACAATTCTGTGTGTCCCGGAAAACAAGCCCGTGGTGATATCTTTCACTGCAAAATCTTCCTGCAACGCGGATTCAATCACTCCCCGCACCTGCTCATATGAAGGAAAGTTTTGTTTAACCATTATTCCCTATGAAATCACCCTTTTTTAAACCCGCCGGCTTTTTTCATGTCAGGCGACTTCTTTAACGGCAGTTTCACAGTACTCCCGGTTCTTGCTGATTCATAAATTGCGAGTATAACCTCCAACGCTTTTCTTCCTTCGTCGCCGGTTATATACGGATCACGCGGCGCGTTAATCGCATCGCATAAATCACCGATTTGTTTCGCATGCCCTTCAAACCCAATAGCTTTCGGATCAGATGACATCCCGGTCCCGGCGTCTGCACCACCGGATTCTATCATATTTTTCTCATTCTCTTTTTCCTTAGCGCGTTTCTCATCATTTGGCACTTCAATCGCCCAACGTTTCACTTTCCGTTCTTCAGTTATAATACTACCTTTATCCCCGTGTACCGCAAACACACTGTTTTCCCCGGGATAAATAGAAGTTGTACCCTGTATGACACCCATAGCACCGTTTTTATACTTAATCATTGCGATTGCTGTGTCTTCAACCTGAATATCTCTCGCTTTTGTTTCACACATTGCAGTGACAGAATCCACACCGCCCATTAACCACTGTATAAGATCAATCCCGTGTATTCCCTGATTCATCAACGCACCACCACCATCAAGTTCCCAAGTCCCGCGCCAGCCTGCGCTTTTATAATAATCTCTTGACCTGAAATACTTAAGATACGCGTCGCCCATCAACATTTTCCCTAACACACCGGAATCAATTGTTTCCTTAATTTTTTTGTTTAAATCCCACGTACGACGCTGGAATATGCAACCAAGCCGGGTTCCGTTTTTTTTACATGCATTAAGCATCATATCTGTGCGTTCAAGCGTTATCTCAATAGGTTTTTCGCACATAATATTTTTTCCGTGCTCCGCTGCGAATACAGCAGGTTCCAGATGCAACCCGCTGGGAGTACACACGCATACCGCATCAACTTCTTTATCTTCAATCATCTTGCGATAATCAGTAAACACTTTATTAACACCAAAATCTGCAGCAAGTTTTTTTGCTTTTTCTTCAATTTCATCGCATACCGCCACTAGTTCAGCTTTCCCCACATTAGCTTTTATAGCTTTCGCATGAAAACTTGAGATAACCCCGCAACCTATGATTCCAAACCTTACAATTTTATCCGCCATTTAACTTCCCCTCCTTCTAATTACATTTAAAACATAAAAAACACTCTTGATTACAATTAATTACAATATACAATATTTTTTTACCAAAATCTCAAACCTTAAACCTTAAAACCTAAATTTTAACAATCAAATAATACGGCCTTATATTTTCGAACGTAACAACCCCGTACCCGTTTTCTATTGTTAACGGTACAGTTTTAACCTCGTCACTACCATACAAACACACCTGTGCGGCCTTAATGTTCTGCCGCCCATCCAACCGCACCTTAACCGTTACTTTTGGGTTATTATCAACAGTCATGATATGCACAAACTTCTCCCCAGTTATCTTGTTCTCTGTAAAGTTAATCACTGACTCCGGTGTTGTTCCTTCAACAATAACCGGGGGTTTATTATCCATCAACCAATTAACAGTATTAAAAACAAACCTATGCATCTCAGGACTAAACTTTTTTCCTTCGACTGCGTTGATATACACAATCCGCCCCTTACCCATGGGATAAGCCACCACTGCAGGAACTGTTTTCCCGTCATTTTGTTCATATGCAAGAATTTCGTTGTTATTACTCACCTGAAACTCATAAGTATTAACATCTGCACCGTAACTAAACCCTTCCCCTGATAAACCCCTGAACACAGGATGGAATGGATACTTTTGAATATTTGGAACCAACACACTCCCCGTCGAAGATTTAACTTCGTTGTTCACTGAAATACCAAAATATTTTCGGGTATTCACTATCACCGCCGGTTTTATGAGGTAATCATCGTATTCGCATAACGGTCCCATAAGAATGAGATTCCCTCCGTCAAGTACATACTTTTGCATTACCTGCGCATCATTCCCGGATATTGTCAACCACTGCGGTGCAATAACGACTTTGTATCCCTGGAGATTACGCGGTTTAAGATTATACCCGCCTTCAGAAAAATGTTTCCCTTTTGCCTGGCTCGTCCCGATTACTCCTGTTGGTGTGCTGTTAACATGCTGAAGGCCGCAATACACCCCGCCTTTGACGGCGAACCTGTTCCAGTAATCATTCATCCAAAAATCCGTCTCACGATCCCATAAAATCCCGACTTCATACGCGGGAACGCTATTTGCGAGATACTCTTTTCTTAACCCTTTATCCATTCCTTGCAGATACTTTATATACTCATCATTCATCCATGTGCTTGTACTTATACGATTACGCACATAGTAGGCTGCCAAATACCCAAAAAACATGAACCCTTTTGCCCCGCCTGCAATATTCGATTCTATAGTCCCAACCTCAATCTCAATCGGCCCAAGCCCGTTTTCTCCTGTAGTAAACCAGTCACGGCTAATCTGTGCTGCAGGTTTACCATCTGCATCCGCAATCATCATCTTCGAAATAAACGCGCCACTGCCATACGTGTCATAACTCACATTCAGTGTATCCCTCGAAATTTCAAAATGCGTACGGGCAGGCAACCCAGCCTTCTTTTCTCTTGACGCATACCGCACAGCATACACTCTCGGCGTATTAACCGGCTCCGGTGTCGCGTGGGTAACATACGCTGATGAATACCGCCTGTCCAGTGCAGTTGAGTATCCAGTATACTCCCCTCCGAGGTTAAGCATCACCGCAGTATCAGGCTTAATACTTCTCGCTAATGTACCAAACCTTTCCCATATTTGGTTCACCCATTCCACACGTTTTATCGCCCATAGCTTGGTATCCGGATTTTTATCCCAATTTTCTCTTAATACAGTTTGTTTTGGCAGATCTTTCCCGGTTTCACGTTTGAACCGAGCCTTACAATACTGGCAGTAACACGTGAACGGTTCAGTAAACTCCGCCTGGCATGTATCAAGATAAACCCCGTCGATATTATAATTACGCAGAAGCTCTTCTTCCATCTTAAAAAACACGGTTTCCCAGTAAGGCGCGTTACAACAAAAATTTTTTAGTTTTGTTGTATGTGTCACCACACCGGTACTTGACAACGTACTTGCCCACCACACTTCCTGCCCATCAGGCCCGCGTTTACGCCAGGATTCGTTTGCATCCCATAACGCATGATTACTTCCGTGCAGTTTAACCATAATCTTCATCCCGCGGCGATGGCATTCATCGACCAACCATTCAAACGGGTCGATTTTTTCCCATACATCACCAGGTGTTTTACCATATCTGCACGTCAACCCAGTCAACGCAGTTTTTTTGTAATACACCTCCCCGCTACCGTAGTGTTCTACTTGTACCCATATCAGGTTCACCCCGTGCTGCTGCAAGTTATCGAGTATACCCAATGCAGTAGTTGTCCCGAGCCCAGCACTAAACGACGTATCAGCTTCCCAGAGAAATGGCGCTGTAATATTTTTGTATACCGGATCCTGCGGGTTATACTCCGCCATCCCGGCGAGTGATAACGAAACCGAGCCTAATATTATCGTTAATAAAAGAACTACCTTCTTCACGCGTTCCTCCAAATATTAACAACTTCAATCATATTCCCTGCTTTTATCACCAGTGTCCTGTTATCAACAATTTTGCAGTGCGGCTTGTCCTGGTACCGTCTAACCATATCAGTCCGCAGAAAATCTATCCTTAACTCCACCGGCCGTTTTACCTTCAACAATTTAAACAATTCAGCGTTTTTCACAGCGTCACCCGCAGCTTTTTTTATCTCACGCAAATTTTTGCTTAACGGATAACACACTGCGCTGGTACGCGATAACGCTTTTTTTGTCGCTACTGCAAACAGGTTATTCCCCAACAACTTCTTTGCTTCTACACACATGTAGTAATCACCGGTAACTAATCCCGTGGGAATACCGTAATCACTTGCGATCATTGAAAGCAAGCCCAACTCACCTACGCGTTTACCGTTGATCCAATAATTTAAAACCGCAGCTGATGACATTGTATGCTCAAGCACCGCGGGACTGGTCCCCGCCATCGCATGCGCACCAACCTGGAACAGGAGGTCAAAACTCTTATCCATTACCGGAGGATACTTATCCCAGGGCGTTCCAACAACGTAATCCGCGTTCTCGCTAAGGTTTTCAAATACAACATTATACCCGCCATTATGCCCATGCCCGTCAATGACTATAATCTTATCCGCCCCAGCAGCTTTTGCACCGTCAACCGCAGCATTAATTTCCATAGTTAACCACTGCCTTGCGCGCTGGTAAAACCCGTCACCATCACCGCTTAAACCCTGCTGCCGTTGCTGCACAACGCCAGACACTCCTTCGATATCCGTGAGAATGTAAATTTTCATGATCAATTTCCTCCTCCGTTAAATAGACATTATTTACACGCAAAAAAACTTTTTACTTCACTAATAACGTATCCTTGTTCATCAGATGTTAAGCCAGGAAACAATGGTAAAGACAAAACCTCACCTGCCATTTGTTCAGCCACAGGCATATCACCGGGTTTATATCCGAGAAACTTATACGCTTTCTGAAGATGCAAAGGCATAGGGTAATGCACTGCAACACCGATATTCTTAGACTTTAAATATGCCAGTAACGCATCACGTTTTTTTGTACGCAATACATACTGATGATACACAGTTTTTGCCCATGTGCGCTGCCCTATCAACTGAAGTTCTTCAATTCCCTGTAACTCATTATTATACCGTCCAGCTAATTTATACCTTTCTTCCATCCATTTCGGCATCTGAGTCAACTTAATATCCAGCACAGCTGCCTGAATAGTATCCATACGGTAATTATACCCCAGCAACTGATGTTCATAATGCATAGTCCTTCCGTGGTTGAATAACAACAATAGTTTCTCGTATATTTCATCATCATCCGTAACCACCATCCCGGCATCACCGTATGCACCCAAGTTTTTGGTTGGATAAAAACTATATGCCGCAACAGAACCCAGTGTCCCGGTATTCCGCCATTCATTATTCACCAAACACTGCGCACCATGCGCCTGTGCACAATCTTCAACAATTTTGAAGTTATACTTTATTTGCAGTTTAAGAAGTTTATCCATATCAACCGGGTGGCCATACAGATGTACCGGCATCACATAATCAACCTTTTGTTTTTTACATAAGGTTTCAAGTTTATCGATATCCAAACAACACGTTTCCGGGTCGATATCCACAAACCTTAGGTTTTCTGTTGTATGCACTACACATTCACCTGTTGCAGTAAAAGTAAACGGCGTTGTAACTACAGCATCCCCGGGTTTCACTCCCGCTGCCAACAGGCCAATATGTATCCCCGCAGTACCCGACGCAACTGCTAACGCATGTTTTACCCCGGAATATTCAGCAAAATGTTTTTCAAATTCCTTAACTTCCGAACCAAGAATAAAACGTTTTTCACGAATAATTTTAGTAACCGCCGCGACTATTTTATCCTCAACCTCTTTTTCTGTACGCTTTAAATCTAAAAGCTTTACTTCCATAATATCTACTCCGTATTCTTTTACACCTAATCCTTAAACCTGTACTTCAACAGTGTCTGTACCGCCTGTACACCGTCTTTCCACCCAATTTTCTTCCCTTCCTCTACGCTACGCCCAAAATAGGTAACAGGAACTTCGTGTATTTTATACCCTTTTTTTAATAGTTTGGCAGTAACTTCCGGGCAGAACTCAAATTGCCGGCATTCCAACTTCAATTGTTTAAGCAGTTTCGTACGGAAGACTTTGTAACAAGTTGCTTCATCCGTTATTGCGCTACCGTACAATAAATTTGTTAACCCCGCGAGAACTCGGTTGCCAAGATAAAACTTTAGTTTCATATTCTCCGGCCGTTTTTTACTCATAAACCTTGACCCATAAACAATATCCGCTTTCCCATCAAGTATAGGTGTAATTAATGCCGGATAATCCCCGGGATCATATTCAAGATCAGCGTCCTGTATAAGAACAATTTCACCTGTAACGTTCCTTAACCCCTCAACAATCGCTGTACCTTTACCCCCGTTATTTTCTTTCTTAACAACTTTAATACCCGGTATATCCTTAATAATTCCATAAGTATTATCCTTCGACCCGTCATCGACTACAATAATTTCTTTTTCAACACTCAATTCCTTGAGGTCAACTTCCAAAACCTTCTTCAGCGTTTGCGCAATCGTATTTTCTTCATTGTATGCCGGTATGATTATCGATAATATCTTTGAACCCACAACACTATTCACTCCTTATAATTCCACTTTATTTATCAACTCAGAATATATATTATCAATTTTTTGCCACATTAATTTTATATCAAACTGTTTTACATCACCCAGAGCATTCCCCGCCATTTTTTCACGAACCTTATCATCGGTTAACAACTGTACAGTCTTCTCAACCAATACCGTTATGTTTCCCGGTTCAACCGTATACCCATTAACCCCATCTTTCACAATTTCCTTAACTCCGCCAACATCTGACGCGATCACTGGGACACTATACGCAAACGCTTCAAGCACAACCTGTGGAAAACTTTCTTCACGTGAAGGCAACAACAAAATATCTGCTATGGAGTAATATGGACGCACATCCTTTTGTTCACCTGCAAAGACAACGTTTTCACCGATCCCCAATAATTTAATTTCTGCTTTTATCTTAACCACTTCCGGGCCATCCCCAACCACAACAAACTTTGTATCAGGATGCACCGCAGTGATTCCCTTAAATATCTTAGGCAATAAATCCGCACCTTTTTCTTTATGCAACCTGAGAACACAGAGAACAACCTTATTTCCCGGCGTGATACCCGTTTTTACAGTATCACCGTTTTTGTTATTATAATAATTCAAATCAATACCATTATGTACCACCACTACTTTTTTGTCACTTATACGTTCCCTTGAAGATAACAACAGTTTTGTGGCTTCTGAATTAGCTACCACCCGTTTACACCATTGGGATGTAAAACAGTCTAGAAACACGTGGTACCATTTCTTCCATGCATCAATCGCCCTCTGGCTTGATATTATGATAGGCACACCCACAAGTTTACCGGCAATACGGCCATAAATATTTGCGCGGTAAAGATGGGTATGCATAACCTCATACTTATTTTCTTTTAAATGTTTGTAGATAGCGTTTAACCCCGGCAGATGTATTATCCGTATACCCGCGTTCTCAAGTTCATCTGCCACTAACCCGCGCTCTTTTATATACCCGACTGAGAACTCATACTTATCTTTTAACCCATTAATTACTGATTGAACAAAACGTTCAGTCCCCCCGACTTTCAAACTAGTAATTAAATGAAAAACCCGTGGTAACATCATTTATATATTTCCTGTACCCGCATTTTTATTACTTAACTTCCCAGCAACACCAACAATTCCCGCTGCGGCAAATATGGATAACACTGGCTGCAACGGTACACGGTAACGTATTTGCGTCCAGAACAGTATTGCTGTTAAACAATAATAAACTACTAATGATGACAATACAAAAAACCCGCGTTTTTGTTCTTTAAAGAAATAATACGCGCCTATAACCGCTAAAACATACAATGGCAAAGTGAACACATAACCTATAAATTTATACAACTGTGACTGCGGATAGTACGGGTATAATCTCCAATACTTATAAAGTTTACGGAGACACAGCACCAAAAATTCTCCGGGATGCTCTTTAATATACCTCAAAGACTTATTCCGGAAAAACTTGTCATTCGCTAAGGTATCCATATCTTTTGACTCAACCCTCATTGCCACCTGCCAAGCAGTATGCTTATCCCAATCCTGGAAGTCAGGATCCAATCCTTCATACATCGTCCATCCAGCTTGAATATTGGTAAACAACATTTTGCCGGTAAGTTTATAATTCCGTAATGCATATGGCATTAATGTCAATAGTAACACCAGAAATAGTACACCAAAAACTCCTAACCTGTGTAAAGAATATATTTTCAATACATACCCAATCCCAACGACAAATATGATAAACCCAAGAATTACCGGCCGTGTCATCATTGTTATACCAATAACTAACCCGATAACCACAGCATCCCTCACACGCTGACGTTCACTAACAGTAAAACTACATAACAAATATAGCGTGAGCATCAATAATGTTATAAACAACGTTTCCGTTAATAACTCACCTGTGTAAAATATGATATACGGGTCCAGAGCAACAATCCCTGCAGCAATTAATTTCAGCCATCTATCCTTACTCAACTTCTGCGCAATAAGGTATGTAAGAAATACCGCCATAACACTGACCATTACCTGCACAACCTTTACAGCAATAACATTTTTCCCAAACAAAAACAGTACTGCAGCGAGAAAAAACACATACACCGGCGGGCGCGTAATATTACCGCCCATACCCGTCCCGTTTAACATACTATTTGCAAGACTAAAATAATGTTCAGCATCCGGCTCCATTGGTTTTTGATAGGCCAAAATAAACACCAAGCGTATCACCAGCGCAACTGCTATAATAACAGCAAGCCCGTACTTTTCTAACCAAACTTTTCTATCTTCCACTAAATTACTCATATATATTATTGACCCCATATCCTACTACTTCACCACAATCCCGCCTGCAGGGTAATACCTGCAATCAATCAGTAAACGAGAATTACTATCCTTCTTATTCCCCACCTCAGCAGTTACGGCATTTAACGCCGCAACTTTACCCGCGATTATACCGTTATTATCTTTTCTTTTATCAAACTCACCCCAGTATATTTCCAGATTCCCGGGAATAACAAATTTTATCCATTCATTATTGTCACAGCCGATAGTAACAATGTTTTTATAGAGCCCGGGATACGATGCCTTTAGTAGTGTCAGATAACCCACTGTCTTATGCAGGCCTGTTATACTAACAATCTTCGGTAACCCTTCAATATTCTCCGCATCAAACACCTTTGCATATGTATCAACAGCCTTAATACTGCCCTTATAATCAAACCACGCCAGCGGTACGCGCGGTATAGCGTTGATAACGACTTTTTCAGGTAAATAACTAACAATCTTAACCTTCTCAACCATTGAACATCCAGCAAGTATTTGCCGTTCAACATTTTTATATGGGTACTTGAAGATATTATTATCAACCTGCAAGTTTATCAATCTCAGCTCCTTCACAATCCCATTTCTAATACTTTGCGTTATACCCTCACCGCTGATCTCCCACTTAGTTATTCTAAAAATCTTAGACGTTGTTAAATAATTCAATCCACTCACTATACCGTACACCACCAAAACTATCCCCGTAAAAACCAGTGCTAAAGTAAACATTTTCCTTGCCGTGTACTTCGTTTGACGCGATTTCACCCTTTGATTAAAAGGTATACGGTAATTACGTTTCTTTGTTAAATTATGAGATTTAAGATAATTCCTTCTTTTTTTTCTAAACACTTTTACATATCCCTACCCCAAAAATATTTTATCTATACTTATCCAGTGACAACTTAATAATTGTATCCACTAAGTTATTAAACCCGAACCCTGCCGCACGCGCGGCATCCGGCAATAACGATGTGGGTGTCATCCCGGGAATTGTGTTCACCTCAAGAACATAAGGTTTTAGTGAAGGTGTCAACCGCACATCAACACGGCTTACTACTTCACACCCAAGCGCTTTATGCGCGGCATACGCGATACGCTGAACCTCAACCGTAGCACCATGAGGAATCTTTGCGGGGACTACATGCCTTGACCCGCCGACCGCATATTTTGATTCATAATCATAGAACTCATTTTTCGGTAATATTTCAACTACCGGCAAAACTTTATCTCCAACTATCCCAACCGTCAGTTCATACCCGGGAATATACTTCTCAACCAACGCTTCCCCGTTATACTTTGCAGCTGCTAAAACAGCGGCATTGAAATCCTTACGTTTTTTTACGACACTAATTCCAACAGCTGAACCTTCACTCACAGGTTTTACAACTACAGGAAAAGGCAATACTTCAACTTTGTTTGAACGTCCTGTACAGCATATCACCTGATACTCCGGAGTAGGAATCCCCTGTGAGACAAAAACCTGTTTTGCCTTAACTTTATCCATCGCAAGTGCAGACGCTAACGCACCGCATCCGGAATACTTTACCCCGAGAAGATCAAGTAATCCCTGAAGTTTTCCATCCTCGCCATTGGTTCCATGCAAAATATTGAATATAAACCCGTACTTTGATAAATCCAGCCTGGTTTTCCACCAATCACGACGAAAATCTATAAGTTCAGCGTTATACCCCAACTCTTTTACTGCTGTGAAGACAGCTTTCCCGGATACCAGCGACACCTCTCGTTCCGTTGACCATCCTCCATAAAGCACACCAATCTTCCCGACCTTGTTTTTACCGGTATTAATTTTCAACTTCGATATCCCTTCCTACAATTTTGATCTCAAGTTCCAGTAATATACCTAACTCATCCTTAGCTTTTGTCTGAATTTCGCGTATCAACTTCCTTACATCCATCGCTGATGCATTTCCTTTATTAACAATAAAATTCGCATGTTTTTCTGATACACCCGCCCCGCCAAAACATTTACCTTTGTATCCCAATTTTTCTATAATCCTTCCGGCATAATCATTCTCCGGGTTTTTGAATATACTCCCTGCATTATGCGCCTGCCATGGCTGCTTATCCATCCGCGAAGAAATAATTTCATGTACTTTAGTTTCAATATCCTCTTTCTTCCCTTTTTTCAACTTAAACACTGCAGTAGTAATAATCGCGCCCCTAGGAAACCCGCTTTTCCGGTACCCAAACCCTGCCTCCTCAGATTTAACGGTTTTAGATTCACCCTCGGGTGTTTGATATTCTATAGTTTCAACAACATCACTAATACTTCTATCCTTAACCCCTGCATTCATTATCACAGCGCCACCAACGGTTCCGGGAATTCCTGCAATGAACTCAAATCCTGTAAGGCTTTGTTCTATCAACTGATGCACTAACAGCTGAAGATACACCGCCGCACCGGTATAAATTTTTGTTTTGTCATAAGATATACGTTTAAACTCTCCGCTGAGCTTAACAACCACCCCTTCAATTCCTGCATCGGATACCAGAAGGTTAGACCCTGCACCCAAAATTAATACCGGAACGTTATGCTCATCGCAAAGACTGCACACTGTCCGCAATTCATCCCTGGAGTTTATTTGTATATATACATCCGCCGGGCCGCCTATACGAAACGTTGTATGTTTCGACATCGGTTCATCGAACTTCACGCAATCATTGATTTTAACTATTTCTTCACGAAAATTCATATTAACTACCAATGGTTACCATTTTTTATAATGCCGCCTGGATCAGATGGTTATATTTAAAAATATCCCCCGCACCAAGGGTTAATACCACATCGCCTTCTCTCACGAGTTTAACAACTTCGATCACAACCCTCTCAAGCGGAACATAAAGAGTATCGACTTTTGCTTTCTGCAAAGATTTATAAATAATATCTGATGTAATACCCTTGATCGGCTTTTCCCCCGCAGCATAAATATCGGTCAATACCACAAACCCGGCTTGCTTAAACGCAGGCCCGAACTTTTCCGCTAATAACTGTGTCCGTGAATACCTGTGGGGTTGAAAAATTACAAATAACCGTTTTCCTTTTTTCATAGACTGGCTCAACGCGGAGACCGTAGCGCGTACTTCCGTAGGATGATGCCCGTAATCATCAATAAACGTCACGCCTTTACGTTCACCCATAAACTGCATCCTGCGTTCTGTCCCGCGAAAATCCTCAAGCGCAGACTGTATTTTCTTAAACTTCACGTCAAGCACTGTACCGGTAGCCACTGCAGCAAGACTGTTTGTAACGTTATGCGCACCCATGAGGTTCAAACTCACACGTCCAATTTTTTTGTTTTTATAAACCGCAACATATTCCGCCCCGCGGGTAGTATACCTAATATCTTCTGCTGTGAAATCCACGGAATACTTCTGAGATTCAAGCCCGTAAGTATAAACCTTGCGATGAAGTTTTGGTATTACCGACCGTACAACCGCATTGTCCGTACAGATAATATCGCATCCATAGAACGGAACATTATTCAGGTATTCCACAAATGAAGATTTTAACCGTGTAAACGTATGATAGTAATCCAGATGGTCATCATCAATATTCGTAACAATAGCTATAGTAGGATTAAGCCTTAGAAATGACCCGTCGCTCTCATCAGCTTCAGCAACAATATATTCCCCATGCCCAAGCTTCGCACCGGTATCAATCCCGCGTACACGCCCTCCTACCACAAGAGTAGGATCCAGCCCCGCAGCGGAAAGAACCATCCCAATCATCGACGTTGTTGTCGTTTTCCCGTGTGTCCCCGCTATTGTAACCGCATATTTTAACCTCGCGATCTCCGCGAGCATTTCAATCCTTGGTATCACCGGCACTTTTAAACGTTCCGCTGCCAAAACTTCAGGATTTGAACGGTCAATCGCTGTGGAAACCACCACTACCTGCGCAGCACCGATGTTTGAACCTTTATGCCCGATAAGAACTTTTGCCCCGCATTTCTTTAACCTCTGTACAACAGTACTGTCCTTAATATCAGACCCGGTAACGATATACCCGAGATTAAGCAGCACTTCAGCAATACCTGACATCCCAGCACCGCCAATACCGACAAAATGGATACGTTTAATTTTTTCAAACATCAGTTTTTTTCTCCATAAACCGCGGTCCCCAGACGGACCATAGTAGACCCTTCCTCCACAGCCACTGTATAATCATTACTCATACCCATTGATAGAATATCAAACCCCGGAAATTGAAGCGTATACACATTTTTTAATCTATCAAACACACCCTTTGCGTATTGAAAATACGTCCTTGTGTTTTCAGGGTTATCAAAAAACGGTGCCATTGTCATCAATCCAAGAATACTAATCCCCGGGATACCAGATATTTTAGGCAATAATTCAATTAACCCCTTTTCATCCAAACCATTCTTTGATTCTTCCTCAGAGATTTTAAGTTCAAGCAAACACTTCTGGATGATACCTTTTTTTACTGCATGTTCCGATATTGCGCGGATTAGCCGTTCACTATCCACTGACTGAATAAGCTCAAACCGTCCAACCACGTATTTAACCTTATTTGTCTGAAGATGCCCTATAAAATGCCATGATAAACCCTGTTTGGCAAAGTAATCATTCAATACATCAACACGTTCTACCGCCTGTTTTACACGGTTTTCCGCAAAATATTTTATTTCAGGACACGTCTCTGCGGTTACTTGAATTTCATCAATCCCCACAGTTTTAGTTACGACGACAAGTTTAACGGTATCAGGTTTACGCCCAACTTTTTCAGTTGCTGCATTAATACGTATATTAATATTTCTTAAATTATTCTTTATATTATTCATTATTAAACAATTATTATACAACAATTTTTCTTTACTAAACTATTTTTCAATAATATGATAATATAACTGTTTATGAACAATAACAGCAGGAGCAGTAAGCCATCAAAATATGCGCGTATCATCTATTCATCAATACTGATATTGATGATACTAACAGGCATATTTCTGCGGCACTTAATCTCTGAACTTCCTCCGATAGAAAACATGCAACAGTACAACCCTAACCTCACAACCCGGTTTTATGATGTTAACAACAAAATTATCAGCGAGTTATACATTGAACACAGAGTATACGTACCTTTAAGCGAAATCCCTGTAGATTTACAAAACGCAGTTATTGCAACAGAAGACCATTTGTTTTATAAACACTGGGGCTTAAATTTTTCAAGAATTATTAAGTCAGCAGTCTTAAACATAATATCCGGACGAGTTGGCCAAGGAGGGTCAACTATAACACAGCAACTCGCAAAAGTTATGTTTCTTACCCACAAACGCACAATGACACGTAAAATCAAAGAACTTTTCCTTGCAATACGGCTGGAAATCGCTTTTACAAAACAAGAAATCCTTGAGATGTACCTTAACCAAATATACTTTGGCGCTAACTCCTACGGCGTGGAATCCGCCTCACGTGCATACTTTGGTAAACCCGTACAATCATTAAACCTTGCGGAATGCGCATTACTTGCGGGCTTAATCCGCAGGCCGGGAAGTTATTCACCGTTTAGCAGCGTCGACCGCGCAACAAAACGACGGGAGACCGTTCTTTACCGAATGAAAACCCTGAACTTGATAGACAAAAAAATGCTGGAAGATTCCAAAGCTTACCCCATTCAAACAGTCAACCTCGGTAAAACAGGCGGTATCGGCGCATACTTTATTGAATACCTCCGCCAGCAACTTGATGAACGGTACGGTACTGATATGATAAACCGCGGCGGCTTAAAGGTATATACCACTCTCAATCTTGAAGCACAGATGCTTGCGGAAACTGTTATGGAAGAAAAACTTTTAGAATATGAAGTCACTCACGGTACCGGAACTTTACCTGTACAAGGCAGCCTAGTAGTAATTGACCCTGTGACAGGCCAAATCCGTGCGATGATCGGCGGGCGTTCATTCAAAAAATCACAGTTTAACCGCGCAACACAGGCACGGCGACAAGCAGGATCGGCATTTAAACTATTTGTCTTCACTGCAGCGATAGAAAACGGCATCACCCCTGCGGATACAATCGACGATTCAGCGGCAACCTACAAATTCAACGGCCATGACTGGGAACCATTAGATATGACTGTTATACAAGACACCACTACTGTTGTTGATGAACCAATCAACCCGTTACTTGAAAATTTACCAAAAGATTTACAGAAACCGTGGTCGCCTAAAAATTACAGACGAAAATATTACGGCAAAATTACCGTGAGAAAAGCATTGGAACAATCTTTGAATGTCAGTGCCGTAAAACTTACACGCCAGATTAGCCCGCAGAAAGTTGTACAGGCAGCGCGTAAACTCGGGATAAAAAGCCACCTACAGGCAAACCTTTCAATCGCACTGGGTACCAACGAAGTAACCCTGATTGAACTAACCAACGCGTTCGGTGTTATTGCCAACCACGGTATCCGCGCGGAACCGTACGGTATTACAAAAGTTGAAACCCACGACGGACGCGTACTTGAAGAAAACGTACCTATGGAAACTGAAGTTTTATCCGCACAAACATCCTTTATTGTAGGCAACATGCTGAAAGGCGTGATTGACCGCGGGACAGGATACAAAGCGCATTATATTGAACGCCCCGCTGCGGGAAAAACTGGCACCACAAACAATTATACTGACGCATGGTTTGTGGGATTCACCCCGGACCTTGTCTGCGGTATCTGGGTGGGCTATGACGACTGCAGGTCATTAGGTTCAGGGATGACAGGCGGTGAGCTCGCATGCCCGATTTGGACAAAGTTCATGAAAGACGTATTAAAAGATAAACCGATCCAGAACTTTACGGTACCTGACCGCATAGTATTTGCGAAAGTCGACCCAAAGACCGGCTTACTCGCGTTACCAAATACACCAAAAGCGCACCTTGAATCCTTCCTCCGCGGGACGGAACCAAAAATGTTTTCATTAAATACAGACTTATTACAGAGCACAACAGCAGAAGATGAAATAGACCAAGAATTGGGGTTTTAAAAAACAAATTATGAAAAATTCCGGAATTGAAAAAAATGCAGCATCAACCATAGCGGAACTAATGTGCGCGGCAGCGCGTACCGCACCAAAAGCGCGGGGACGGGATAACCTGTTATACGCAATAATTACTGAAGATACGGAGAAAGAGCAAATTGCGAAGGTTATGGAACAAATCGCGGCAGAAGAACCCAACCGCGTAAAAGTAATGACCCGCGACGCACAGGGTATACGTAAATGTATGGCACTACTTTTATTTGGAACAAAATTTGCGTATTATGACCTTAACTGCAGTTTCTGCGGGTGGCCTACCTGCGAACAAGCAAAGCAACACCGTGCACAGTGTATATACGCCGCGCATGATCTTGGCCTGGCAATAGGATCAGCCTGTGCGATTGCCGGGGTACACCACATAGATAATCGTGTAATGTACAGCGTCGGTTACGCTGCAAGAAAAATGAAACTCCTTGGCGACGATGCTGGGATTATCTTTGGCATACCTTTATCTATAACCGGTAAAAACATTTTTTTTGACAGGGCATAACAAGGTTGTTATTTAAACAACCTTTGAAACTTAATGATCTCCACAGCAACATCGTTGGAAGCAACCACTGCCGAGATCGCGCATATCGCATCCGCACCTGCAGCAATGACTTCACTGGCATTACCAATACTTATCCCGCCGATAGCAACAATTGGAACTTTAACTACCCGCCGGATAGATCTTACGAGTTCAACCCCACCCGGCTTCCCGGCATCAACTTTTGTGGTTGTAGGAAACACAGGAGATACTCCCAGATAATCAGCACCTGCAAGTTCAGCAGCAACAGCTTCCTCAAGATTATGAACGGTAACACCAACAACTTTGTTTTTACCCATCAACACCCTAACTTCGCTGTAAATCATATCCATTTGACCCACATGCACACCATCAGCACCGATTTTAACTGCTAGTTCAACATCGTCGTTGATAATAAACAAACACTTCCCTGAGCAGATATTCTGCAGTTTACGCGCTTCATCCAGTTTTATGGAATTTGTTAATCCCTTCTCGCGGTACTGTACGACTCTGACACCGGCACAAACTGCTGCCGTTACATCCTCAAGATTACCTTTTTTACTCAATCCAGTGTCAGTAATAAAGTAGTATCCCTTTATTTCCACTACCCTACTTCTTTCCGTTTCTGTTTTTCTTCAACTTCTTATTAGCTGTTACCTTACCTTGTTTTGTATTCTTATCATTACCAATTATTTTTATGAATGAAACATTACTTCTCACCCACCATTGTGATGCAAACTTCATATACTGCTGTATCAAATTAACATCATATTTTAACTGAAATAACTTACCAACACTTTCATAAGTTATCCATACACTGTTATTAAACACTGTAAACCCGGAGATCGGCTGCATTATAATTGGTATTTTTTCCAGCCCGATGGTTTTAATAATAGCCATACGCTTATTTACGTCATGGATATACACTCTTCTATTTCCCGCATCAACAGACCATATGTTTTCACCGTCCCATCCGACCCCCACAGGCATCTCACCCGGGCTGCGGTATGAACCTATAAGCGTAAGGTCACTATCAATCCTATGACGGAATAATGCTCTCATTGACGTATCACATGACCACAGATCTGTACCATCAAACCCTAACCCCGTCGGACTATATCCCGGCAGGACATACTCATTGATCTTAGTAAACACAGGTTTTATGGTGTACTGGAAAACACGTTTTGACCATGAATCACAGATCCACAAAGAATTACGTGTCACTACCAACCCAACAGGATGCACACCGGGAAGTTCATAAATTTCAACATTAGCAGATACCATGCGTTCAGTGATGGATGTAACTTTGTAGCGGTACACTTTTTGGTTATACCAATCCGCCAGCCAAAGATATCCCCTAACTCCGGGTTCATTTCTGGTATTATCCTCCGTAGTTTCCCAAAACATACCTGCAATGTGTGTAGTGTTCACATCAAAAACAAACAACTTCTCTTTTTGGTTCATCACAGACACCGTAAAGTATGATACTGCGAGGAGAAACACCAGTGAGGTTAACCAAAAAAATATCCCTAATCTCCTGGGAACAGACACTTCCTTAGGCAATTCCTGCGGTTTTCTCAAAATATCGTACACAATTTTTATCAGTTTTGCATTCTCAAACGGTTTATTAATATAATCACTCGCACCTTTTTTCAGTAGTTTAACCGCAGTTTCAGTATCCGGATATCCGGTAACCATGATTACAGGCACCGTTTTGTTTTTCTCACGTATTTTTTCGAGTATCTGTTCCCCATCCATTATTGGCAAACGAAAATCCAAAAGGATAAGATCCGGCCGTTCTTTAGTTACAAGTTCCAACCCTGCAATACCATCATTCGCGACAAGTGTGCGGTACCCTTCGGCTTGCAGCAGTTTAGAGATTGACCACGTAAAATCCGGCTCATCATCGATAATAAGTATCTTAGCCAATCTTAACCCCTTTAACCGGCAGGCTAACACTTACCGTAGTACCTTTTTCTTTGTTCAGTTCAACTTTAATCTCTCCATTATGAAGATCAACCACCCATTTTGCAATGAATAAACCTAACCCCAACCTGTTTTGTTTTGTAGAAAAAAACGGGTGAAACATATTCTCAACATCACGCATACCCGCACCGGAATCTATCACTTTTATTACAATAACATCCTCTTGTTTAACATACATCATCATTACCGTAAGTTCGCCGGTATTATCAACTATCGCCTCCCGAGCGTTGAGTACAATATTTTCTACAAGTTTACGTATCATTTCAGGTATTGCACAGATAAGAGGCAAATCATCAGCGTTGTAGAGCTTGAATACCCGTATACCGGTATCCTTAACACTATCTTCCATATCCCTAACTATATCCTCAACTATTTTTGAGAGGTTACACTCCCGGAATGCAGGGATTGTTTTCGGCAGAATGTTATCAAGGTTAGAAAATAAACCCGCGATAGTTTCAGATTGCCGGACAACAGTTTTCCATGGTTCTGAATGTTTCTTCTCACGTACACTTTTTACCTCGCTCTGGCCAATAGTAAGTATAACCCCCAGGAAATTGCGCAACCTATGCTCTATCCCTTTCATATAGTCGCGGAGCAGTGTTACAGTCTCAACGTTTCGTTTATAGATAAGCTTCGCAAAACCATCCTTAATTGCAACATTTTTTGCTTCCATTGCCTGTGTCTGAGAATTCAATTCATTAACAATCTTTTCAAGTTCATTTTTCTGTACCTCAAAACGTAACGCATCCTTCTCCTTCTCTACCACCTTTGATTCCACCCTCTGTTCTACCAAACGTTCCATCTCAGAAAGTTTAGACTCCCACCACCGGCGTTCACGTTTGATAACTTCTTCTTCCAGTTTTTTTAATTCCTGCTCTACTTCCTCCTGTGTTCTCAACTTCCGTGTTTCAAGATATTTTAACTGGTGTTCCATTTCCAGCATACGAATTCGGATAGAAGCAAGTTCACCCTTAAGTTTTGCGTTTTCTCTATCTTTCTCCTGTATATCGAGCATAAAACGCATCTCCAGCCGTTTACGTTCTTCCCGTAATTCGGAAATAAGTTTTTCAGATCTTTCAACCTGCCTTGCGTTTATAGAATCCTTATCATCAACCATTTACATCCTATTTCTATGGTAATATCAAAACATCACCGGGCGTGATGTTCCCCTTAATAATCTTATCTTTATTCAATTCGTATATCTCCATCCACTTTTGCGGGTTATTATACAATTCTTCTGCTATTGACTGCAAAGTATCACCTTGCCGGACAACATACGTCCTTGGCCCGGAATCTGTTTCTCTAGGCCGTTCCACCTGCAAAACTTTAACCTTCCCCATTTGCTCCGCCTGTCTCTGCGCTTCCTCCGCCGCACGGGTAGCATCCTCAGCTGACTGCCTCGCTTTCTCTAACGCTTCCTTCAGGAACTGTTCACTTTCACGCATTTTAGCGTGGGCTGAAGATATCCCTTCCTCCGCGACTTTATTCCACGGATCAAGCTGTAAAACCCTGCGGTATTCAACAATTGCAAGTTCATACTCCTGGTTTTTGATATACTCTGACGCCATACCAAAATGATATTTTATCCGTTCTTCTATAGGTAAACGGTACCCGAAACTCAAAGTTACTGACAACAAATGTGTACCCATAACACCCTGTATACCGGCTAGCGGATAAGTAAACGCATAGTCGAACGACATAAGCGACGTGATATACCCGATCCCAGCGCTTACCTCGCGGTAATCACGGTTACCAATCCCCAATCCGGTACGTACCGCAAAATTATTGCCAATCCAGTTTTCGAACCCTGCGTTAAGCTGATAATTTCCCTGACGAACAACGACATCCGCACATGCGGTAATTATCATATTACGGTACGAAACACCTCCACGTATAGTCAACGGTACGCCAACAGTTTCTATAATTCCGATATTCGGCTGGTTAACATCAAGCAAGGATAAACCAAAACTAAAATTACTATCCATCCTGGACAATATCCCGAGATCCACCCCTACATTCCCGGCACCCATTCTTGTGTTACTATTAAACACAGGATCCCTTAACGTATAACCATCCTGTGCATAATCCACCCGTAAATACTTTAATGAGGCACCTGCAAAAAACGACGACCCTAACTTACGGCCATAAGAAAGTATAACCGTATTTTCCTGATACGCATCGGCTAACCCCAAATTTGCCCAGCCAACACCGTATGTACCTATATCTTCAAGATACTGTACATAACTTACCATCCCATGCCCGATCGAACTTCCCAACTGTGTCAATCCTGTATGCAACTGCCCATAAAATACCGTTATTTCCTTACGATGCATTTGCCCTAACCCCGCAGGATTTAACATCAACGAATTAATATCATCCCCTACTGCGCTATAAGCATTCCCCATTGCGCGTACACGCGCATTACTGCACGGATCCTCAAACGCAGCGTACACCAGTATTTTACCCGCTATTAAAACACTAAATGTTATTAATAATATAAAACTACTGTTTCTAAACCTCATCTCGCAATTACCATACTCCCATTAAAATTCTTATCTTCCCCTTGTACCTGATAAATATAAATCCCGGGTATCATAGGTTTGTTCTCAGAATCCCGCCCGTCCCACACAAGCGTATCCCCGATATTGTTAAAAGTTGCGATGAACCTGCTGTTTAGATCATAAACTTTCCCTGTGATTATCACCTGCCGCGGATTATTAACGTTAATACGGAACTCATCATTCCAGCCATCACCGTTTGGTGTAAACACTTTTCTTGGCTCAACTGACGCTATTGCAAAATCACTCCCGCGTTCCGCATACTTTAACTGGTACGTCCCAAGACGGTCAGTCTGCCAGGATACCAGCTGCAATACACGATCCAGTTTACTCCCCAGTTTGACATACTCAACACCATTGTTATAAAAGATTGACAACCAGTTTTCGACATCACTGTTACTATTCCCCAGGCTTGACGCAATTGTTATTACCCGGCGCAGGTTGTTGGTATACGAAAAATCTATTCTTGCCGGAGAAGTTTTTTCATTAAATATATAGTTCTCAAGTTTCCCGCCGTCTTGTTTAAAAATAATAAAATCGTAGGAATACAAAACCAATCCGACTTCATCCATCAACCTTTTCGATACTCTTATCCCCATATCCTGCTGATACGCATTATTTTCTTTGTACAACTTTTCAGCCATAGTCTTCGGCAATCGCAGTACTGCTACGTTATCATCGCTGACTGCAAGAAGGTTTATCTCAAAAGTTACTTCAATCACCAGTGACTTTTCACTGGGATTACCCCAGATATCCCATGCTGTGATATAGTAATATAAACTCTGGCCCGGCTGATAACTATCTGCTGTATTAAACACCAGTGTCCCGGAAGATACTGCCGCAATTTCGGTATAATGGCCTTTCAAAGAATTACTTCTGTAAATCTTGTACCTTCCTAGATCCGATATTACCGACCCGTCTATGTTATGTGTAACATTCTCCCATGCAATGATAAACCTCCCATCATTGGATGTTACCCTCAACCCCAGTGGAGGCAAAGGTTCTAATGACGGTGAACCGTATACAATATCAGAAAATACGCTCTCATTCCCTGCGGTATCTACCGCCGATATTTTGTAATACTGTGTAACCTCTTCAGCTATATTTTCATCATAGAACTCAACCTTATCTATCACAACTCCTATCATAACATACCCGTCAGCCGCATCTGTTGAACGGTACACACGAAAATATGACATATCCCATGCCGTATTATGCTGCCAAACAAGACTTCCATCATTTTGATTTATAGTTAAGACCGGCCCTTGTACTTTTGGGGGAGCGAAGATATTTGCGAGATAATATGACGTAGACACACCAACTGAATAATTACCTGAATCATCAAAAACAAAAACGTTGAAGTAATACCGCGCTTCTTCTCCCGGGTCAAACATAAAATAAGCGGTCCCTGTCCCTATGTATAACAACATACCGTCAGATGGATTACGCGGTACCCTTGTCTTATTATAACACAACCAATATCCTTCCATATCATCCACCCCGCGCTGCCATTCTACTTTCAGAGAGCGTTCCACAACCATCGGTGTGCATGACAACCAATCAACCCCCTGAGGAGGAACTGTATCGTATGCAACTGCGTACACTGTATCAGTCCTCATACTTTCATTCGGAACTTCATCAACTGCAGTAATGTAATAATAATAGGTCACTCTATTAAAAACCGAAAGATCGATAAAATGATTTATAGTAGACACCGCTACAACACCAAATTCCAAATTATTACTGGAACGATAAAGTTTGTACTCCTGAAAATCCCTTGCTGTTGACGAAGACCACTCTAATCTTAACTCACGGCCGGTAGGTATAACCGTAACTTTAAGCCCTGACACTGTTTCCGGAGGCATGATATCACGGGGATACGCAGCGGTTGACACTCCATCAGTATAAACAAAACTTGTATTATAACTTATAGCAGTGTAGTAGTACGTAACATTATCCTCAAGGTTCGTATGCACAAAATCCGTGCGTTTACCGTCGTAAATTATACCTCCACTGAAAAGGTTTGTTATATATCCTTGAGTACTGCATACAATTGACGTCTTCAAAAAATCAATATCCCCTGGATTAATCCAAGTGAGCACAAGTGTATTCCCTGCTGATGATTTAACAACAGTAAAGTTAGACACATCACCCGGCGGAACTACTTTCTCAGGATGGTCATAAATAATATCCGAGGGCATACTATCGTTTGGAACCTCATCTCTTGCGCGAATGATGTAGTAGTATGTCACGCCGTTAGTTAACCCGCTATCAGTATAAACCGTATACGGTGTTGAGAGAACCGGCCTGAACAGTCCTGTATCAACAATATCCGTACTCCTCCATAACGTATACTCCACAAAATCAGCGGCAGTTGATGAACTCCATGAAATCTTAAAAGCATAACCCAACGCTAATCTTTCTATTATTACATTTGAAACCTTTTCTGGAGCAGCAGTATCCTGCGGCGCAGCTCCCTGTATCATACTCTGCATACTCTCATTCCCCGCCTCATCTATTGCAGTTATATAATAGTGATACATCCTACCGTCAATTAACCTCTGATCGCTATACACTGTCACTGTAGCTGATACTGTTGTATAAAGATCAAAAATATCATTATCAGTTGACCTAAATATTTTATAGGCTACAACATCATCTGCCGCGTTTTTGCTCCATGAAAGCATAAGTTCGTTCCCTTGCGGATTTTGAATCATACCAAATCCCATTACACGTTCGGGAGCAATTGTGTCATAGGAATATGAAGATCCAATTGTCATACCATAATTCGGCACCTCGTCATAGCTGTAGACACGGTAATAATATGTCGTGTAATCAATAACATCAGTATCCACAAAACTAGTTTCTGTGCCTATATAAATAATAAAACTTTCCTGATATACTCCGGTAGAGTACCGTACTTCATTATGTATAGGCGCTGAAGGAGAATATCCTGCACGCCGCTGAATGAGTACTCCCTGATAATCCAAATCTCCCGGAGGCGTCCATGAAAGCAGAATTTTACTACCCGCAGCTAACCCTGTAACCACAAGGCTTCCTACAGGCGAAGGCGGAATATCATCAAATTGTGCCCACGAACTTGCGCGGTTTGATATACCTGACCAATTATATCCTTCATCTGCAACTCGTATCCAAAAGTAGTACGTAGATTTTGGTTCAAGCCCGGTGATAACCTTTTTTTGCGATGAACCTGAAACGCATGAAGTAGTGATAAGCATTGTGTATTCAGCATCGTACCATGCAGCAGTTGATGACTTACTGTATTTAAATTCATACCATCCAAACTCAAGGTCATTTGAATAATAATCATCACCCGTAAATACCCAGGACAGGTTCACCTGATTTTGATCAATCCCAGGCAATGCCTGCAAAGTATCAAACCCCATCGGCGCTTCACCGGATAATGCCAGCGCGGTAGAAATATTTGACCCATATGACCAATTCGGAGTATCATCCCCCACCCATAACCGTATGTAATAGGTGGTACCGCTCTTAAGCAGTCTCCTTATCCTCAACTCCTGTTGTTCACCAAGTACTGCGGAAGTTGCAAGCTCAAGATTGTATTCGTTATGTGTCCAAAGATATCCTTCCGGCGCCGTAGAACATGTTATTCTCCAATAACCAGCAGACAGGTCTCCGTAAGTACCGTCATCACCGGGAGCGGTCCAACGTAAGACGACTTCCCCCTCTTCAGTTCCCGTCAGTGCCTGAAGGTCAGTAACACTTCCTGGAAATATAAGGTCAGCGGTTGCAAGCGCAGAAACCGCTGTATCCGGAGGAGAACCTGTATTCTCGCGTTCATCCAGGGTTACAATCCGTATGTAATACATAAAATTCATTGTTAAACCAGTTAAGTTATATATCACAGTCATACCCTGCGAAACACTAGTTGGGACATATAAAACATAATTCTCCCCGCTATTCCACGTTGCAGCGGATAATGACGAGTACTTTATAATATACTTCCCGCCGTTAATATTATTCTCATAATCATCATCCCCCGGCGCGGTCCAGCGCAACATTATAGACCCTGACCTGCTCCCGCTCTCAGCATACAAGTTGGTAATCACTCCGGGAGGGGTTACATCGAGATATATATAGAAAGTAGTACACGGAGGAATATCTGAAGAATTAGCGTGTTCATCCAGCACACGTACCCAGAAGTAATAACTCGTAGAATTCCTCAACCCTGAAATCAATTGTGAACCCATAGCTCCTGACAAAACTGTTGTTGCCCGGTCAATTTCGTAACGGCTCCAATTAACTGCAGGGTTTGATGAATACTTTATGCGATACTTTCCCCCGACAATAGAACCGGTGGTACCATCATCTCCGGGATAAGTCCAACCTAAAACCACTGTGCGTTCACTTTTATAATCCTCAACTATCTTAAGTGAAAGTGCCTCCACAACTTTTGGAGGAGTAATATCCACCTGCACCCAACCGGACACCTTATTCGATTTAGGCGCCATGTTCTGGCGTTCATCCAGGGTTTTCACCCAAAAATAATATGTTGTCCCCGGCAACAAATTCTTCAGTTTTACCATTTGCACAGTCCCAGGCACAACCCCTGTAGTTGTTAAACTAACCGTATACGCAGCAAAATCGTAGTCATACCAGGATTGAGTGGAATACTTTAACTCATATTTACCATTGACATTCCCTTCATACCCGCTATCTCCGACAGAAACCCAGGTAAGATTGATCTCACCTTCGATACACCCAGCCCGGTCAACAGCCAGTGAAGTAACTGCCGCAGGCGGAGTTATATCAAACTGTGCCCACGCAGTTGCTCTATTTGATAATCCTGACAAATTACCAACACGGTCAATCACCCTTATCCATAAATAATAAGTAACACCGGATTCAAGATTTTCAATAATTTTATAACTTTGCACACCAGGAGCAGTAGTAGTAGACCACGTAACACGGTTGGAATAAGGAATATTATCCCAGGCAACCTCAGGCGCAGTAGTATACCTCACCTGATACTGCCCGCCAAGAATTTTATTAATCTTACCATCATCACCGGTTGAATTCCATCTCAGTAACAACTGTCCTTCGTATTTCGCATTCAAGCCATCTAAAGTATCAATCGCACCAGGCGGCGTTTCGTCATTATGCAAATACATCAACGTTTTTGTACTGATAGAATAATCATACCCGCTGAGATGCGCACGCCCAAGGCTGTCAAGCGCCAACGATGGATACGCCCCCATCGGGCGGGTAAGGTTTTCTATGCCATACTTCTGCCAGGCTGCACCATCATAATAGTTATACCTAAAATTATTAAAATCACGGTTCCAACAGATAATATGCGGGTGCCCATCTGCATCAACATCAATATCCGTAGCATTATACTGTTCGTTTTGTTCCATATTCAACCCGGCATCGAGTGTATAAGTTGACCATATAACACCATTCCATTTTGCATATTTTAACGCATCAGCAGCACCAACACCTAATCCGCTATCAGTATAACTGATATACACATTCCCTGTATTAGAACTTATTTTTATGGAGGTAGATTTCCCTACATTTGATCCAGTTCCGTCGACAATATTTAACTGCCAGGCAGAACCATTCCACCGTGCTACTTTAAGATTTGTATTAACATCATCATAATACGATATGCATGGATACGAGTTTGTATCTACGGCAATACTTGAATACTTCCCAGCACCTGTATCATTATCTACCACCGCAGGTATCCATTCAGCACCGTTGTAATAAGAATACTTCAACTTCTTATTTGTAGCATCATAGTAAGATATATGAGGAGAACCGTTGGAATCAATTGCTAAGGACGGATAATCCCCGACATTATTAGTAGTGCTATCCACAGAACCATCAATAATCCATATTCCACTGTTAAACGTCGCGTATTTTATATCATTGCTTGTTAAATCTTTATAGACGACATGAGGAATATCATAACTATCGAGTACAAGAGAACAGTAATACGCGGATGCCGGATTTGTAGACCCGTCAACCGCATAAGTTAACCATCCATCGTCAGTAAGTTTTGCATATTTAATAAAATAATAACCCGTTTGCGTGCTCTGATAAAAATATGCAATATGCGGATACCCTAGAGAGTCAAGCTGTATTGACGTATTCTGCCCGGTTTGAGCGACAATATCAATTGACTCATACCCCCAAGTACCCGCGCTGTAAACCCAGCCGTTCCACCAGAATATCACCGATACTATAAAAAGTAAAACAAACCATTTCTTATATGTCATAACAATAAACATTATAACGAAAAAAACCGTTTTTTTGTTAAACTTTATAAGTTTTATGCTAAGATATTAAAAATTTAACACAATTATTTTTGAAACTTTTATTGGTGTTCATGCATCAATAATATAAGATGTTTTGAGTCAACAAAATTATGATTATATTTGGGAGGTATGTAAATTTATGGAACAAGGAATCCGCGAACTTAACGACAAAGTAAAAAAAGAAAGCGTATTTGTCGAAGAACTATTAACTGAAATCGGCAAAGTAATCGTCGGGCAAAGGTACACGCTTGAACGTTTACTCATTGGCTTACTTGGTAACGGGCATGTATTACTTGAAGGCGTCCCGGGCTTAGCGAAAACATTAGCGGTAAAAACTTTATCCGATTGTATACAGACAAAATTTCAGCGGATACAGTTCACTCCAGACCTTCTCCCTGCTGATCTTATAGGAACAAACATTTATAACCCGCAGAACGGCAATTTTACCGTTAAAAAAGGCCCTGTGTTTTCAAACCTTATCCTTGCGGATGAAATCAACCGTGCACCCGCAAAAGTACAAAGCGCATTACTTGAATGCATGCAAGAACGACAGGTAACTATAGGGGACAGCACACATAAACTTGACGACCCTTTTCTTGTCTTAGCCACCCAAAACCCTATTGAACAAGAAGGAACATATCCCTTACCTGAAGCGCAGGTAGACAGGTTTATGTTAAAACTAAAAGTATCCTACCCCTCCCGGGACGAAGAAAAGGTTATACTTGAACGCATGACAGGCAGCAGTGTACCAAAAGTTTCAAAAATAATTTCTCCAGCAGATATACTCAAAGCACGTCAAGTAGTGGAATCCATTTACGTAGACGAAAAAATCAAGAATTACATCCTCGACATCGTGTTTGCAACAAGATACCCTGAAAAATACAAACTTGACGAACTAAAACCACTAATTTCCTATGGCGCATCACCACGCGCAACTATTTATCTTACAATCACAGCGAAAGCACACGCATTCCTCCGTGGGCGCGGGTATGTCACACCGGAAGACGTTAAATCCATAGGCCTTGATGTTTTACGCCATCGCGTAATTGTAAGTTACGAGGCTGAAGCTGAAGAACTCACCAGCGATGAGATAGTCAAACGCGTATTTGATACTGTAGAAGTACCATAAGCCATTCAGGTGATCATACAGGAGTTATAAAATACACTATGATACCACGCGAAGTAATGAATCAAATACGTAAGATTGAGATTCGCACCAAACGCCTTGTTAACGACACCTTTGCCGGGCAGTACAGCAGCGTATTCAAAGGACATGGCATGGAATTCAGTGATGTACGCGAATACCAACCGGGTGATGATATCCGCAGCATTGACTGGAACGTCACCGCACGGTTTGGACATCCATATATAAAAAAGTTTGTTGAAGAACGCGAACTAACATTAATCTTTCTTGTTGACATGAGCGGCTCAACAGATTTCGGTACAAAACTAAAAACTAAAGCAGCAGTTGCAGCGGAGATCACAGCGGCATTATCATTCTCCGCAGTAAGGAACAATGACAAAGTAGGCCTCCTGGTTTTTACGGATAAAATCGAAAAATATATACCCCCAAAAAAATCAAGGGCTCATATTCTAAGGCTAATCCGCGAAATCTTGTTCTACAAACCACAAAGCACGGGAACTAATATCCGTCAAGCTTTAGAGTATATCAACGATGTACAGAAACGTAAATCAATAATCTTCCTGATCTCCGACTTTAACGATGACGGGTTTGAGAAAGCACTGAAAGTAACAAGCTACCGCCATGACGTCATAGCAATCCGTATTTTTGACGAGAAAGAAGAATCCATCCCAAGTATCGGAAATATTGAACTAAAAGATAACGAATCCGGTGAAGTTTTGGTCATCAACACCAACGATGCTGTTTTGATGTCAAAGTTTAAAGAAAAAAAGGACAACCGCGCTGCGTACATAAAAGATTTATTCAAAACAGCAGAAGTTGACGTTATTCCGTTAAACGCCGGAGAGTCTTATGTCAAACCGTTATTAAACTTTTTTAAGGTCAGGGAACGAAGGTATAGGTGAAACAAATTATGAAGAACAACATTTTTGGTTACATCATTCTGGCTTTTCTATTACTCTCAGGTACAGGATACATTATTGTCTCAAACAATAAATCCTCAAACTTATTAACAATTAAAAAAAGGTATATCTCAAAACTAATCGAAACCGGTTTATACAAACAAGCAGTTGAGGAATACAAAACATTAGCTGATTCCGGTAAGGCTGGGCGCAATGAAACCGCTAACATATACTATCTTGCCGCAAATATTCAAGCGGATAATCTTGCGGATAACGAATCCGCTCTAGCATTATATCTTCATGCAAAAGTTTATGCACATGATGTTAAACTAACAAGCGATATAGATTACAAAATAGTTGGATGCATGGAAAAACTCGGCAAGTCTTATGATGCTGCACGTTTTCTTGAACAAAATGTTACACTGAACACCCGCACACAAAAACCATCCTCCGCAGTAATAGCAAAAGTTGGTAAACGCACTATTACAAAGACTGACTTAGACGAATATATCCGTCTTTTACCCCCGCAGTTACAACAACAAGCAGGGCGTTATTCCAAAGATAAACTAACAGAATTATTAAAACAACTTATCGCAGAAGATTTACTCCTATCTTCGGGTAAACGTAAAGGCTACGACCGTGATACTGACCTTAACAAACAACTGGAATACTGGAAACGTCAAGTAATACTTCAGCGTGTACTATCAGACGAGATCGGCGATAAAGGCAAACCAACGGAAAAAGAAATTGAATTATACTACCAGGCGCATAAAAACGAGTTAAAAAATAAGGATAACAAAATTCAATCTTTTGAAGAATCACGTGCCGGTATCATCTCAAAACTAACCGAAGAAAAGTACCGTGTACTCCAACAAGAACTGTTTAACCGGTTAATTCAAGCGGAAAAAGTTGAAATCTATGAAAACGGCCTATAATTATTTATTAATATCACTTATTTCAATATTCCCCGCATTTTTTACGGGGACAGTTACCGCAAATAAGTTACCTGATGTTTTAATTCAAGGAAAGATTGACCGTAACAGAATAACGATCGGGGATAAGTTTAATTACGAACTAAAATACAACTACAGCAATGACATAAAGTTTTTTATCCCCCCTCCGGGTGCACACCTTGGCGTGTTTGAGATAAAAGATTTTCAAGTAAAACCCATTAAAAAATCAGGCGGCATATTTTCTCCGCACCGCAATATTGCGGAACAAAAGTTTGTACTATCAACTTTCACTACAGGACAATATGTTATCCCTTCAATGACAATTGAATACCTCGATGTCAGCGATAGCACAAAAACGGTCTCCACCGGCGAGATATACATTTTAGTAGAAAGTGTAATTGATAAAGAAGGGTTGGAAGATGATATCCGCGATATCAAACCACCCGTAAATATTCCTATGGGAAAGATCTGGAAAATCCTGTTTTCTATCATCCCGTTATTGACCCTGATCTTATTATTCTGGTACTTCTACTACAACCGCCCTGTTATTCAAAACATTATAGAAGAAACCACTCCTGGTTTACCCCCGCATGAACTTGCGTTATCGCAATTACGCAAATTAAACGAGTCTGATTTATTATCCACCGGCAATTACCGCCAATATTATACCCTGCTCTCCGACATTATCCGTAAATACATTGAAGGACGGTATAATATCGCAGCGATCGAACGTACAACATGGGAAATATTCCAGGAACTCCGCGCTGTAGATAAAAAGTATTGCTCCAAATACAAAGAACTCCTTGATGACTGTGACCTTGTCAAATTTGCGAAGTACATTCCTGATGGCGATATTGTAAATACCGATTATAATACTGCTGTATCTCTAGTGGAAAACACAAAACATGGAGTACCGATTTAATATGCGATTTGCCAATACTTGGGTTTTATCACTCTTAATCCTACTTCCTCTGCTTTACTGGTATTACAATAAATACTATCGTTCCGCATCAATAAAATATTCGTCGTTATATTTATGGAAAGAACTCTTAAAAAGCCAACAATTACCTCCCCGTATGATATTATTTTTACTAAAACTCACCGCTGTGGTATTAATAATCTTAGCGCTTGCACGCCCGCAGGCAGGGATAAAGACTGAAGAAATCACTACCCGCGGGGTAGACATCATCCTCTGCCTCGACACATCGACAAGTATGCGCGCATTAGACTTCAAACCGCTCAACCGCCTTGACGCTGCCAAACAAGCAGCAAAAGAGTTTGTTAAAGGACGCAAACATGACCGTATAGGAATCGTTGTGTTTTCCGCTTTAGCATTTACGCAATGCCCGCTTACCGTTGACTACGGCGCAATCGTAGATTTTATTGATAAAGTTGAGATCGGGATGACACAGATGGACGGTACGGCAGTAGGAACTGCTATAGTAACTGCATTAAACCGTTTAAAAGACAGCCAGGCGAAGAGTAAAATCATCATTCTTCTCACCGACGGGCGAAGTAACATGGGCGAGATTGACCCGTTAACCGCCGCAAAAGCCGCACAGGCACTAGACGTAAAAATATACACCATCGGTTGTGGCGCACGGGGCGGGTCGTTATATCCTGTTGACCACCCTGTTTTTGGCAGGCAGTACGTAACCATCCAGGAAGACCTTGACGAAAACACCTTAAGCCAGATTGCGGAACTAACTTCCGGCTCATACTTCCGCGCAACTACCGCAAAAAAACTTGTGGAAGTTTATAAACAGATCGATAAACTTGAGAAAACCGAGATTAAAGTACAGGAATATACTGAATACCGTGAATTATTTACCTACTTCCTACTACCCGCATTGATACTTTTACTCAGCGCAATTGTTACAGGCAACACGGTACTAAGTAAAATACCATAACATAAAAGGAGATTAACGGAACTATATATGCATTTTCATTACCCCGGATACTTAATACTATTGGTATTAATACCTATATTGGTTATCTTCTATGTTTATGTTAATCGTAACCGCAAGAAAATGCTTAACCTGTTTGCAAGCACAACAATGTTATCAAGACTGGTTAATTACGCAGTAACTGAAAGGTTTATAATAAAAGCGGTACTGCTAACCACCACAACGTTCTTCCTGATATTTTCCCTCGCAGGCCCGCAGATCGGTAGCAGGCTGGTCAATATCAAACGCCACGGTGTGGACATAATAATCGCCATAGACTGCTCGACAAGCATGCTGGCAGAAGACATTGCGCCAAACCGTATGCGTAAAGCAAAGGATAACCTTTCAATGTTTGTTAACCAGTTACAGGGCGACAGAATCGGTATCATAGCGTTCTCCGGTACTGCATTCATGCAATGCCCGTTAACACTGGACTATAACGCTGCGAAGATGTTATTATCCCTGATTGACCCATCCCTGATCCCGCGGGCCGGGACATCCATTGGTGAAGCTATACAACTTGCAACAAAATCTTTCTCCCAGAAAGAAAGGAAATACAAAGTACTGGTACTCCTAACCGACGGTGAAGATCATCAAGGCGACCCGCTAGCAGCAGCGGAAGCTGCTAAACGTGAAGGGGTTAAGATATACACCATAGGCTTTGGCAACCCTGAAGGCGAAGTCATACCCATACGCGATACTGCCGGTAATTTGTTAGAATATAAAAAAGATAAATCAGGTAGTACTGTAGTAAGCAAACTCGATGAAACTACACTACAAAAAATTGCGATGCTCACCGGAGGCAAGTACTACCGTGCTACCGGCGGAGACATTGAAGTTCAGCGCATATACGACGATATATCCTCGATGGAAAAAAAGGAATTACAAAGCAAATTGTTCAGTAAATACGAAGACCGTTACCAGTACTTCTTAGGCATTGCGTTACTATTATTATTATTAGAACTCATATTACCTGAAACAAAACCCGAAAAAAAGGAGGCGAACGTATGACAAACAAAATCCTCGCCTTTTTATTAATCAGTTTATTGATACTCACCCCTTCAATACTTAACGCATCCGCAACGGGAAAGATCAACCGCGGGAATTATCATTACAACAACAAAGACTATGACCGCGCATTAGAATCATACCGTGACGCACAGATCAGCGCACCTGACTCTGCGGAGGTAAGTTTCAACCTCGGCAATGCGTTATATAAAAAGGAACAATACGACGACGCGAAGGTAGAATACCAAAAAGCTATAAACTCAAAAGACATCAAACTTCAATCACAAGCGTATTACAATACTGGCAACTGTCTATTCCGCCAGAACAACCTGGTTGACGCCATACAATACTACACTAAATCCCTGGAATTAAACCCCAACGATAAAGACGCGAAATACAACCTTGAATTTGCGCAACGCAAACTCAAAGAAAACGCGAAACAACAAAATAAACAGCAACAACAACAGCAAAAACAGAAACAGAAACAGGATAATAAAGAAAAAAAACAAAATGAACAGCAACAGGAACAACAGCAGCCAGAACAAAAAAAGAAGGATATGAGCGAAGAAGACGCTAAACGTTTGTTAGAAGCACTAGAAAACCAGGAGAAAGACGCACAGGATAAACGCAAAATGTCAACCCCCCAGCTACCTTCTATTGGGAATGATTGGTAATGCCATGCGTATGACGACAAAAAACATTATTGCTATACTACTCACATTACTTCTATCAACAACAATTATTACCACAATTTATGCGGCGGATATCACAATCACCGCGGAAGTAGACAAAACAACAGTCCCTCTTGACGGACAGCTTACTTTGCAAGTGACAGTCTCGGGCAACACACAAAACCTTCCCCGCCCGGCAATACCCGCAATGAATGATTTTAATATAGTACAGTCTTACAGTTCACAAAACTTTTCGTTTATAAACGGTGCGGTCTCAGCATCAGCAAACCATTCTTACGTATTAACACCGAAATCAGCCGGAAAGTTTATGATCCCGCAGTTTAGTATTAATCACCAGAACCAAATTATACAATCACAACAGATTACCATTGAAGTCACACAACCTTCTTCACAAAATCAAATAGGAACCGCGCAAAACACTACCCGTGCAAATCCTTCCGGCAAAGACGAGCCTGTATTCATAACATCTTCTATTGACAAAAACAGAGTGTATGTCAATGAACAACTGACGCTTACATTTAAGTTCTATACCCGCATCCGGGTACTACAACAACAATCATTTCAGCCGCCGGTTACCAACGGCTTTTGGGCAGAAGAATTATCCCCGCGGAAGGAATACCAAACCGTATATAACGGCAAACGTTATATGGTAACCGAATTCCGCACTGCACTCTTTCCTACTACAGCAGGTAAGTTTAATATAGGACAGGCACAGTTGAAGATAGCGGTTGAAGACACTTCGAACGACCCCTTTGGCGATGACTTTTTCCGCGGCTTTTTCTCCGGCGGGAAAGTGCTGACATTGAATTCCGAACCCGTCTCCGTAACAGTTTTACCGTTACCGGACAACAAACCCGCTGGGTTCAACGGTACGGTCGGTAATTACTCATTAACCGCAAAAACTGATAAAACCGAAATAAAACTCGGCGACGCAGTAAATCTTATACTCACTGTCGCGGGAACCGGTAATATCAAAACAATCACTGAACCTTCACTACCTCAGATGCTTAACTTTAGAAAATACGATACTCTTTCTAATGTAACCACCACCAAAGATAACGGTATTGTCCATGGTTCAAAAACTTTTAAAACAGTTATTATCCCTCAAACAGTAGGGAAACATGTTATCCCTTCTATTTCATACTCATACTTCAATCCTTCACAGGGTAATTATGTTACAAAAAACACAAACCCCATATCTGTTACGGTAACACCGGGCATAGACGGAGTTAAGACTTTAGCCGGTACAACCGGAGCTTCTCAGATACCCGGTACCACAGGTACTGATAGTGTAAACAATGATATTAAACTACTCTCTACGGATATCAGGCATATAAAAACCGGGAATAATACCACATTTGCCATGCCAATACGGTTCAACCCGTTCTTAATGTTATTATTTATACTACCCATCTTTGCCCCACTTGGAACCCTTGGGTATCAACGATACCGGGATGTTATCGGGAAAGACGTAAACAAGGTACGTCACAGCCGCGCAGGTAATACTGCGAGAAAACAATTAAGACGTCTTTCAAATAAATGTAAAACATTATCCTGTGAAACAGTTAGCGCTGAACTTACCGGTATTTTCTATCAATACCTTGCGGATAAGTTTGGCTTATACTCCGCCGGGCTTACCCTGACACAGATTGAAACTTTATTATTAGAAAAACACATCGCTGAGGATACTGTCAAACAAACCGTAAACGTATGCGAAGACCTGGATTTATTAAGGTTCGCACCCGGCAAAACTACCGGTGAAAACAACGAGTTATGTGTCAGAGTAGAAGAAATGATAAAAAAACTGGAGAAACACCTATGAACTTTGCCAAACCTGTATTTTATATATCAATAACACTTTTTTTCTTTACATTTCCGGAGTTAACTCACACGCAACAGGATGTATATATCAGAGTCAATAAATCACAGTATAAACTTTCATTGATGTCCGATGATAATACCGTTATCTCCACATACCCAGTATCCATTGGCTTGAATCCTGATTTAAAACCCAAACGTTACCAGGGTGACAACCGCACACCGGAAGGTACTTATCGCATAACAGAAATTATGACCAGGGACATGCCCGTGAAGTCGCAGGAATACAAAAAACTTGCGACATTAAATAAACGTAATTACCTCGCAAAAAACGGGTATCATAAGTATGGACAACCCGGAGTTGACCTCGGAACAAACGCATATGGCTATGCGTATATCGGCATAAATTATCCTAATAAAACCGATCTCCGTAGTTATGAAACCGCCTGTATAGCCGGACAAGTACCCAAAAAAGCCGGTAAGTACGTAGGCCCCGGCAGCGGGATTGCCATTCACGGTAATAATGACCCTGCATCAATACAGCATCCAGCCTCACAAGGATGCGTGCGAATGTTGAACACTGATATAAAACAATTAGTGAAGAATATTAAGACAGGAACCAAGGTAGTGATATTACCATGAAAAAAACACACAAATTTATGTCATTAATCATAATGATCACAGTTCAACTCATTGTTTTCTGCGGACACGCAATATCTGCACAGCCTACACCCTTGATTTCCACCCCAACCGCTGTGACACCATGGCAATTATATGATGAGATGAATAAAGCATATGAACGCATGGATTTTGCAGCAGCAATAATGCATGGCGAAAAATTAACAGGGCAATCAAAAATTAACGCTTCAGTATACTATAACCTAGGTAATGCATACTACCGCAATAACGAATTCGGCAAAGCTATCCTCAACTACCGCCGTGGGCTACGCCTCTCCCCGCGGGATGAAGATATCCGCCATAACTTAAACTTTACATGCCGGATAAGAAATGAAAAAGTGTGGACCAACTTTTTTGAACGCACCTTAAGCTACTTCAAAACTACTGAATTACTGGCAGCATTAATAGTATGTTCACTCATATTTTCCATCCTATGGATGTTATACATACTAACAACCTCACGTTCATACTATTGGCTGACATTAGCAAGTGCTGCAGTATTGATAATTTCAGGAACATTATTCTTTACACGCTGGCAAATATTTGAGAACAATACATGGGCAACGGTTATTGTTGATCAAACGCCTGTGTACTCCGGCCCTGGACAGGAATACGTAACAAGTTTTAACATCCCAGAAGGTAAACACGTTATAATACTTGGTGCTGATAACCATTGGTATGCCATTAACTTACCTTCGGAACACCTTAAAGGATGGCTGGAGAAAAGTAATACCGGAATTGAGAATTAACGTATTCTCAATACGCCATATCCGAAATAATACGTTTCGCGTAGAATAACCCTGCCGGCAATAAAACTGCATACAACGGTATCAATGTCACGATTTCATTCCACGGCGAGAAAAACACATAACCTATTACGATAAACGGTATGACAAGAAATAAACGTTTAACAAAATATTCTGAGTACCGGTACCCTTTATACGCAAGGAATATAAAAACGTTGAACAATAACGTTATGGTAGCCAAATTTTTTACTATCAATACAGGCGACGCGATATTTTCCTTAAACTGCATAACCGCGAACTCAAATATACCCGGGATATTAAATGATTTCAAAACTATCACCGAAACAAGATACGCAGCAATCAACCCGCCTATTCTTAACGCTTTTACACTGGGACTAATATTATGGTCAAAAGATAACTGAAAATAATATGCTAATATCAGGAACACCGCGGTTTCACGGTTAAATGCGGATACAAGAGTGCATAAAAACAGAGGCACATACTGTTTCTTGAACATAAACAGCACACCCGCTACAAAGACTACAGTTTCCAACAACATCCATGAACCATAGCTTATAGTACGTAAAGCAAGCACCAGAGATAACGCAGTCCATAATGTTCCGAATAGTTTCAGGTAAAAGTCAGTAAAAAACTTATTCAACAACCGGTAAATAAGATATAGCAGTAAAAATATACAGATAAAATCGTACGTTAAAAATGTTAATTTAAACGCAAAATCATGTGAACAAAATTTTGACAACACCTTTGTCGAAACATCAAAGATGTATGGCATAAGCACGCGATGGTTATACGGCTCCGCAGCAGTATGGTTAATAATTTCCGCATGACGGTACAGAGCGATATCAAAAAACCGTTTCTCAACCTTACTATAGAAATTATACGCAATAATTATTGATGCTGCGATCAACAAAAACACGAATAAACTGCGTTTCTCACCTTTAAACTCGTCAGTTATAAACATTATTACTATTACTCCATCAACACCCACGACGCCAGAGGCCGGATGACAGAAAGATTACTCCCCCTGATTTCCGGCGTCTGTATCATCGTAGACAATAATTCCAACTATTTTTTCTTATCTTCAAGAGCCGCATGCGCTGCCGCTAAGCGCGCTATCGGTACTCTGAACGGTGAACACGATACGTAGTTCATACCAACTCTATGGCAGAACTTTACGGAATCCGCATCCCCGCCATGTTCCCCGCAAATACCAACCTTCAAATCCTTCCTTACTGACCTTCCGCGGGTGATACCGAACTTAATAAGTTCACCAACCGCCGGCTGGTCTATTGTCTGGAAGGGATCTGCGGGTAATATTTTGTGTTCAAGATAATCCGGCAAGAAACTCCCGATATCATCACGGCTAAAACCAAACGTCATTTGTGTAAGGTCATTAGTACCAAACGAGAAAAACTCGGCAGCTTCCGCCATTTTTGCCGCTTGTAACGCTGCCCGCGGGATTTCTATCATCGTACCATACATAAAACTCAGTTTCTTCATCCCGAACTTCGCAAGGACTTCTTTATAAACCTTATCAACCAGCACTTTTTGGTTAACCAGTTCGTTTTGCGTGCATGTAACGGGAATCATAATTTCTGGAATCGCTTTTTTCCCGGCCTTAATGATCTCCGCTGCAGCTTCAAGAATTGCGCGTACCTGCATTTCGGTTATCTCCGGATATGTCACTCCTAACCTCACCCCGCGATGGCCAAGCATCGGGTTAGATTCGCGTAATGAATCCGCGCGCTTGTTTAGTTCGGACATATCAACACCAAGTTCCGTGGCTAATGCCTGAAGTTTATCTTCGCTATGAGGAACAAACTCGTGTAACGGCGGGTCAAGCAACCTTATCGTTACAGGATAACCATCCATAGTTTCTAACGTAGCTTTTACATCGTTCTTTACGAACGGGAACAACTGTTCCAGTGCTTTCTTTCGTTCCTCCAATGTCTTTGACATAATCATCTTACGCAGCAAGAACAACGGTTTATCGCTTCCTTCACCATAGAACATATGTTCCGTACGGAACAAACCAATACCCTGTGCGCCAAACTTAATTGCCTGTGCCGCATCCTTCGGAGTATCCGCATTTGTACGAACTTTTAACACACGTACTTTATCCACCATTTTCATAAGATCAGTATACGAGAGGTTATTATCGAGATCAATATCCACTAACGGCAGTTTGCCTTGATAAACCAGCCCTTTTGTACCATTAAGGCTCAACCAGTCACCTTCTTTGATGACAGTACCTTTTTTTGTTTTAAAACTCTTACCATCATCCAGGATCTCGACTTCGCCGCAACCTACTATACAACACTTACCCCAGCCACGTGCAACTAATGCCGCGTGGCTTGTCATCCCGCCTTTACTCGTAAGTATCGCCTGCGCTTTATGCATCCCGCCCACATCTTCCGGCGATGTTTCTTCACGTACAAGAATAACCTTTTCCCCTTTTGCTGCCCATTCTATCGCATCCGCTGAGTTAAATACCGCACGCCCTATCGCCCCGCCGGGACCTGCGGGTAATCCTTTTGCAATCGCGCTGTTTGCAGCTTCCGCCTTAGGATCTATCATCGGGAGAAGAAGTTCAACTAACTGGTTAGGCCCTACACGCATGATAGCAGTCTTTGCGTCAATCATTTTTTCTTTCACCATCTCAACTGCCATACGTACCGCCGCAACGCCGTTACGTTTACCAACGCGGCACTGCAACATAAACAGTTTACCTTTCTCTATGGTAAACTCAATATCCTGCATATCATGATAATGCTGTTCCAGCCTTAACTGTATATCATCCAGTTCCTTATAAATTACCGGCATAAACTGCTGCAATGTCTTAAGATGCTTACTCTGATCATTCTTTGAATATTCATTAATCGGTGATGGCGTGCGTGTACCCGCAACAACATCTTCACCCTGAGCATTTACGAGATACTCACCATAAAACTGGTTTTCACCTGAACCGGGATTACGGCTGAACGCAACACCGGTCGCGGAATCGTTACCCATATTACCAAACACCATAGACTGTACATTAACCGCGGTACCCCATTCATCAGGAATACGTTCAATCCTGCGGTAATCAATTGCGCGTTTACCGTTCCAACTCGAAAATACCGCACCGATACCGCCCCACAACTGTTCCTGCGCGTCATCCGGGAATTCTTTCCCTAATACCTGTTTGATGGTAACCTTAAAATCAGCAACTAACGCCTTTAATTCATCCGCTGTGATTTCAGTATCCGACTGGTACCCTTTTGAAGCTTTTAGCGCTCCAATTTTTTCATCTAAAACTTTACGGATACCTTTACCTTCCTGAGGTTCTATTCCAGACGCTTTTTCCATCACAACATCTGAATACATCATTATCAACCGGCGGTACGCGTCGTACACAAACCGTTCATTCCCCGTTTGTTTGATAAGGCCGGGGATAGTTTTCATATTCAACCCAACATTTAAAACAGTTTCCATCATACCCGGCATAGATTTTCTCGCACCGGAACGGACAGAAACAAGCAACGGGTTTTCCGAATCACCAAACTTTTTACCCATTAACACTTCAACTCTTGCCATTGAGTCATTCACCTGCTGGCTCAAAACACCGGGATACTTCTTCCCGTTCTGATAATAATATGTACACACTTCTGTAGTTATAGTAAAACCCGGGGGAACCGGTAACCGTAATTTAGGATGCCCTGCCATCTCAGCAAGGTTTGCACCTTTCCCGCCGAGAAGATCTTTCATACTTTCTTTCCCGTCTGCTTTCCCGCCGCCAAAAAAGTATACGTACTTCTTATTCCCAACTTTTTTCCCAATTTTCTTAGCTACCATTTTTTTCTTCTTAACAACCATTTTCTCTACTTTACTCCTTTCAAACCTCATGACCTATATAAAATTATTACTGACTCACTGCTGTGGATGTATCCTGACTTACTTCCACCTGCGTATTTTCCTGGGTATTAACTCCCGTAGTTTGTTCTCCTGCCGTTCCTTCTTCCGCATTTTCTTCTGCCTGCAATTCCGACTTATACGATTCGGTTTTAATCAAAAACACAACCCTACGGTTTTTTTGCATATTCTCCTCAGAATCATTCACCGCGACAGGGCGAAACTCGCCGTATCCTATGGCAGATAAACGTTTAGGCGCCATACCTTTTGAGTTAATCAAATATTTGATGATACTCGTAGCGCGTGCAGTTGAAAGCTCCCAGTTTGACGGAAACTGCGGGCTGTTAATCGGGCGGTTATCCGTATGCCCTTCCACCAAAATATCGTTTTTTAGGTCATCGAATACCGGCGCAAGTTTGTCAAGCATAGCGTTCATATCAGGAGTTACATCCGCTTTCCCGCTTTCAAAAAACGCGATCTTCCCTTGTTCTTCGAGAGTCAACTTCAACCCTTCCTTAGTCATCTCCGCCTTACCCTGGATTGTACCTTCTTTTAACAATTCCTGAATTTTTTCCTGTGCGTTCTGCATATCCTTATTCAATGCCGCGCCAAGTGCATAAAGTATAACAAAAAAACATACGAGTTCTGTCATTAGATCCGCATAGTTCACCATCCATGGCGGCGCAGGATGCCCAAATTGGGACACCCGCGGGTCATTTGCATCAATCATATTCCTGGATTTACGTAACGGCATATATTTTTTTTATATTCCCAACTTTTTCTTTAATCTACCGCCCACCGGCACGCGTACTCTTGATCAGCATACGTTTCGCAGGTTCAAGGTACGCCTTAAGGTTTTCTTCAATCATCATAGGGCTCGCTCCACCTTGTAACAACAACACACCACGGATAATAATTTCTTTTACAAATAACTCTTCTTCCGACCTACGCCTTAACTTCCCTGATATCGGCAGGAACAATAAGTAACCTGAACCTAACCCGAAAAACGCGGATGCCAGAGCGAGACCCATCCTCCGCGGCACTTCTTTTACATCATCAATAGTGTTTAACATCAAAATCATACCCAGTACCGTCCCGATGATACCAAACGCCGGTGCATAGGTTCCCAAAGCAGTAAATATTTCCTGCCCAACCTTATGGCGTTCACGTATAAAATCAAGTTCTGTCTCTAACATACTGCGTATAAATTCCTTATCATGCCCGTCAACTACCATCTGCACTCCGCGTTTAAGGAAATCATTATCAATCGTTGCGATGTCTGACTGTAACGCCAGAAAACCTTCTGTCCTTGCGCGTTTTGTGAGCTCCACGAAAATGTTCACTATTTGAGTAGTATCCTCACCGTATGCCCTCATAACTTTTCTTAACACACGGAATACGCCTATAACCTGGCTCATAGGATAGTTTACCATTAACGCACAGAATGTACCGCCCATAACCACGAGGAACGCTTCTGCGTTAAGAAAATACTGAAAAGCCGAACCTCCGCCTTCCGACATAAAGATGGCTAAAACTACAAGCCCTAATCCAGCAAATATACCTAGTATCGTTGCTATATCCATATGTTCCTAAACTCCTTATAAATAATATATACCTTTATCAAACCCTATTCTTGTTTAACAACTGCAAATCTTTATGTACCAAAGACTGGTACTCTACCATCTTTACTGCAATATCTTCCGCTGATTCTTTGACGATATACTTGTTCCCTGATATAAGATTAACCATAGTATTACCTTTAACTTCTACCGTCTCAATCAATTCAGGGTTCAACCAAAACTCCTGGTTATCCAGCCTATGCAGTTTTATCATAAACTCTTTCAAATTGTCCATACATCAATTCATTTCAAAAATAAAAGTATATTATAATAAAAAAACGCGGATATTTGAAGTAATATTATAACGATATTATTCCTGAGTATTATTTAATAAACATAAGCACAATAAAATACACAACCATTAATACTAAACCAACAGGCACGCCGAACATCGCCCATTCACGGCTGCCGATCTTAAGCTTATTTGCTGAGATAATGTTAGGAATATTCCCAGGTATCAGCATCCCTCCGGAAATAATCAATGCCATCACAGCATCCTTTATTTGTTCTATCTCCATCCCAGGGCTTATCTCAGCAGCTACTAATGTCGCGTTATCCAGTATCGCAGAGATCATATTGACCCAGTAAAGTACTGCGCTTGGTAATTTTATTATATACAAATCAATCACCGGCCGGAACCCTGTCCCCAAAAAGATAAGTGCCATCACAAACAGGTAAACTTTCGCCGTACGCAGCAATACATCCTTAAACCCTTCCGGTGGTTCATCTTCATGCAATGTCGCAGCCTCATCCCGAACTTTACGTTCAGTGATGAACCAGCTGAATGCACCGATTACCAGTATCCCGGGAAGTATGTATACCGCAAAATGTGTAAAAGGAAACCAAAAATTTGCGTAATACGGCGCGTCCTTAAGTTTTGCAACCAAAATTGTTGATAACGGCTCGCCAATAGGCGTCAATGCTGCTCCTATGCCAATAGAAAAACATGCAAGTACAACAATTTTTACCTCTGATTTGCGGTCTAGTTTAATAACATTAATGATTTCCACTAAAAACAATGCCGCTATGATTGCTGTAATCACGCTGGAAAGTATCCCCAGCAAAATAATCAATAACAGTACGAACAGTTTTATCCCGAGAATTTCCTCAAAATAATCCACACCGCTTTTAACTAACGGCTGAAGCCGCTGAAACAAAATCCCGGCAATAAAAACTGCAACTGCTATTTTTATGGGCTCCACCAGCGCTTCATGAACAATCTTCAAATTCCACGCTGACGATACCGTCATAGCAATACAGCCCATAACAAACAAAAATATTTCCAGGTTGTGCTCAACTTTTTTTATTAAAAACGGCAACACCAACACCATCGCAGTTACCGCTATTAAACCCCAAATAACTATAATAATACTCCTTCCAAAATAATGAAATCCCTTTACTCAATGCTTAGGATTCCCGTTTTTTGCCTGCCCACTCTGTTTTTTATTAATATCAATCATAGGCTTATTCAACCATTCAAACATTTTCCGCGTTGACTTTTTCTTCCCGAATATACGCTCAACATCAGCCAGGCGTTTTTCAAGTTCAGCAATGACCTGATCTTTTTGCTCCACATCCTTCTTCATCCAAACATTCTGAGCTTCCAGATTCAAAGTCCTTTCCTTTTCCTGCATCACAAGTTCCTGCATTTGTTTTTTAGTATCAATAAATTCTTTACCTTTAACCTCCAACTGCGCCTTCAAATCCGCGATCCGCGCTTCCAACCTCTTCTGTTCCACTTCATCCAATACCGTCTTATCTTTCATCTCCTGCCATGTATTCTTAAGCTCTTCGGCATGGCGTTTATAATCCTGTTTTTCCTTCAGTAATGCTTCATACCCTTTTTGCAGTTCCGCAAGACGGGTTTTGTAGTACGCAAGTTCATCAGTCCCGCTTACTTCCGAGGCAGGCCGTTGTTTCTGCTGTGTTTCAAGTTCCCCAATACGTTTCTTATACCCATCAATAATCTGTGCAACCTGTTTTTCATATTCCCCGCGGATATTATCTTTCATACTATCGCGTTCAACCACCATACTGTCAAACTTTTCTTTCATTTCAGTGATCTTATTCTCTAACTGATGATTAATTTCCAGGACACCTTCATTTTCGTCGATAAGTTTTTGGTACGCAATCTCCAAATCCTTATACTGTTTTTCTTCAACTACCGACGGAGCTAATCCTTTAATATCCCGCTGGATTGAAAGAAGATCCTTTTTCGATGCAAGTTCCGTCTCCAACCGTTTAACCTTGGTATTAAACATCATAACTTCATCTTCAAACCGCGCAAGCTGGCGTTTAGACTCAATAATTTCAGTTTCAAGATCCGCTGCGCGTTTAATTGCGATATTACGTTCAGCTGCGGTTTTTTTGTAGACCGCTTCGAGTTCAGGATTACCTGCTAATGAAGACAGTTTTGCCTTCAACTGCACAAGTTCAGCTTCATGCTGTTTCTTAATATCTTCTTCCTTATTTTTCCAGCTTTCCTGAAGCGCAGCAATATCATTTTGTTTAAAAATAAGTTTATGCTTTAACTCCTCCTGCTGCTGTTTCAATCCACCTGCTTCGGAAACCAGCGCATCAATCTGCTTTTGCTTTGCTGTAACAGACGCGGTACTATCCTGAAGTTCAGCCTTCAATATTTCTATTTCAGTTCTCAGGGTTTCAACATTTTTCTCCTGTTCCTCTTTTATACCGGTCAAATACGCAACTTTCTGACGTAATTCCTCATTCCCTGATGCAGACTCAAGCCCGTGCTGAGCTTCAACCAAGTTTTTCTTAGTTTTTGCAAGCTCCTGTTGAAGGTTCAGCACTTCGAGTTCGAGCTCGTCTATATATGCCTCACGCGCTTTTGCTTTCTCCAGGGCATTACCCGCGGAAACAAGCTGGGCATTAACTCCTGCGAGTTCCTGTTTCAAGCCGAATATCTGGGTTTCCAGTTCACGTATATTTTTATCCTTCTCCTGCACAACTTCAATTCCCGGAACCGAGGCAAACCATTTCTTACGTTCATTTGAGAACGAATCCTGCAGTTTTACTATCTCACCGTCTTTTTCATCAATTCTTTCCTGCCAGGCAGTGCGGTCACGCTCATAACGTTTCTCAAGCTCAGACGTCCTTAGCTGCAACGACGGCAAATCAGCAAGTTTTTCCCGTGCTTCACGCATCATCGTCTCATAAGTCTCAGAAGTTTTTCTTATCTTCTCCTCATAATCCTGCACTAACCGCGTTTTCTCCTGTTCAACTTCGCGTAACCTCAGATCTTTTTCTTTAGATTTTTGTGTTACTTGTTCATCAACCGTATTCTTAGATTCAGCGAGACGGCGTGAAATTTCAACATCCTTCTCTGCGAGTTTACCTACAAATTCCGCTTCAATTTTCTGGCGGATAGAAGATATCTCGTAGAAGTACCGTTCCTGTGCCTGTTGCGCCAAACGCAGCTCATTCTCCAGGTTCCTAATATTTCCGGTTAACTGATGCTTCTCATCTTCCATCTGCTGAATACGGAACCTGTATTCGGCAGTAACTTCCTCAGCGCGCCCTTCAACATGCTTCTTTAATGCCGCAATTTCTTCATCTTTAATCCTGATCTTTTCCTGCCAGAGTTCAACATTTTTGTCATACCCTTTTTCGCGGTTAAGCAGTTCCTTTTCATAACTCTTTTTATCTGACAGCAATTCACGGAGTTTGGAATCATACTCACCCTGTGTTTGTGTCTCACGGATAATATATTCATTTTTATATGACAAAATTTCTTCTTCTTTTGCATGCAGGCGCTGGTTATACAACCGCTGTTCTTCACGCAATAAGCGTTCTTTCTCCTTAAGCTCTTCCTTCAACTGTTTAACAAGCTCATCCTGCGCGGTAAGTTTTGTTTCGTACTCCTGCCGCGTATGGAACAATTGTTCTACCATCTTGCGTTCCATCCGTTCACGGAGTTCGGATATTTCACGGTCCTTTTGTTCTCTAACCGCGCGGATCTGAGAATCCTTAATCGCCATCTCAACCCGTACCGCGGTCATCTCTTCCTCCCGCGATTTCATTGCCTGCTGCCACGATTTTTCGCGGATATCCACGAGTTTATGTTCCAGCCCCTTAATTTCATTCTCCAACTTATCACGCGTATCCTTAAGTTCACGGTCTTTAGTATCGCGCAGAACGCGTTCACGGTTCTTGATAGACTCAAGATCCTGTTTTGCAGACCAAAGTTCCTGTTGTTTATCCTTAACCCTGGTTTCCCAGACATTGCGTTCAGTATTAAACTTTTTTTCAGTATCAACCAGGACATCTTTCAACTTTTCACTACTGGATTCCATCTCCATAACCTTTTTTTCATACTTAATTTTTTCGGATGATCCCATAGCAGCTGGCGCACCACTTCCTGGCATATTAAAAAGGTCAATTCCATCCATCGCAGGTAATCCTGGCATCGGCATATTTGAAATATCAGGCATAGCAGGTGTTGATGCTGATGCTGACATTAAATCTTTTATACTGATAGTACCCTGCCTAACATTTTCTGCAGTTGGAGCCGGGGGAACCGTACCATCATTTTCTTCCTGAAATACCGGCGCAGGGTTGACTTCAACATTGGAATCATGCGGCATAAGCGGAACCTCACCACTGCTGTTCAGCTTTCCCATCAAATTTTGTTTTTCATCTTTTTTGTTTTCCATAACATTCTCCTGATATACTATTTTATAAATTATTTACGCTTTTTGTTCCGGCATCCGCGTTTTTTGTGAATTAACCCAGTTCCGTAACTGCACGTTATTCGGGTTTACCGCCAACGATTTCTCGTATGCGGAAACTGCCTGCTGAAGCAACCCGCGGGATACGTAGCAGTTACCCAGCAACTGTGCAACCTGCCAGAGGTTGGGGTTATAATTTAAACTTTCTTCAAACTCCTTTATTGCCAAATCAATATTCCCTGCTTGATACGCGCGCATACCTTTTTGGTAATGCTCCGCAGCTTTTTGCGGATCCGCAAAACTACCCGCGCTTCCTGCCGGGCCGATCTTAAGCCTCTCCAACCGCCCTTCAATGATGATAGCCTTTTTTGCATCACCTTCCGGACGAACCGCTATTTTATTTTCTTTATCCAAACGTTCAACCAGTTTCTCAATTTTTCTGCGTTCTTCCTCGATCTCCGCTGTAGTCACTGGCCGGCCAAACTCAATTTCTTCCTTCAACATCGCACGCCCGTTTTCCGACAAGTTTTTCATAACCTTATCCATAACCTGCGGTATCACCTGCCCGCGTAACGCCACACCCAACTGTGCCGGTGTTAATTCACGGAGGATAACCTGTGTAGCCTGATCCGTAAGATTTGAAAGATCTTCAAATAAGAAAATAAACTCTTTCACTCTTTGCGCCAACCGCGGCGATTGTTCTTCCAACGACGCCAACATTTCATTTCTTGTCCGGGTATCCACCTGGTCAAGGATTCTTATGAACGAATCAATCCCGCCAACCAGGAAATCAATTTTTTTCTTTATATCAGAATCCAGTTTGCGTATATCCTCTTCCGAAGTAAGCCTTACCGTCGCCATTGCCAGCGCTGCGCGCATCTGAAGTTCCAACGGCAGGCTACTTATAACTTCCGCTGATAATTCCGGTGTAATGTACCCCAGTATTGTCGCAATAATTTCAGGAGGTTCTTCAAGCAACAGATAGATCAGGTTCTTTATATTATCCTTTGTGACAAACAGGAAAGGAACAAACTTTTCTTCCGCCTTCTTCTCCTCATCCTGCTTAACAAGTTTACCTTCTTTCAAAAAATATCCGCCTGCGCCACCACCCTGGCCATCCTGACCTTCATTCTTACCTTGAGATTCATTCTCATTCTTTGATTGTATAGAAATCTCAGAACCGCGCCCGCCTCCTTCTTTTATAGCATCCGCAATCGCCTGTACAGCCGCGGGAAGAACAAAGTACAGGAACAGTATTAGCAATAACCCAAGGATTGTAGGAATTAACACTCCCGGCCGTAAGAACCCATCAAGCCTACCCGTATCCTGAATAAAAGGAACAAGCGTGATGGATATACTAACCTTATTCTTAATCTCTTCAGGAGTCTGTCCACCAACACTTGTCTCAATCGCTGAAGATATTATGCCAATAACATCATTCATAAGCTTCTCACTGACTTTGTTTTTGTCAAGTATGATAGTAACCTTAATCTTATCAATTAAGGACGGGATAGTAACTCTGGACGATTGAGACCCTGTAGCCTGTGAATCAGCTTTTGTAGGTTTATCCGGTGTGGAAGGCGCCACAGGCATCGGGACACCGGGAAGCAGGTATCTGGTATCACCGATCTCAATATTTTTTTCTTCGGTATTCGTAGCATTACTACTTTCAGCACTTTGCTTTACCTGCTCAATCCTCAGTTCCACCATCAAACCGGTAATCTCAGAATTACCTTTTCCCACTATACGATTAAGAATATCCTGAACCTTTGCCTCTATTTCTTTCTCATACTTTAGTTTGAGATTAAGGATATCCACACTACTTGCAGTAATCTGTCCTTCATTCTGCGCAAAAATCGTTGGGATTGATAAGGTTGTTATATTAATAGTTAATAATAATATAACAACTACTGTCTTTACCGCTTTTTCCATCATACTCTTCATTTTAACATTTTCTCCTTATTTCCCTTTATCAATTATTTATTAAGCTGGCTATAAAACTTCAATATAACCTTATTCCCGGGATCGAGTTCCAACACTTTATCCCAAACCTTCTTTGCCTTATCCCGCTGGTTCATCATCAAGAATGCTGACCCCAACCGTTCAAGCGCAGTAATGTTATTCGGTTCGAGGTTCAACACTTCCTGGCACTCAAACGCTGCTTTGTCATATTCACGGCTGAGTATTGACTGATACGCCTGGTACAACTTCTGGTCGATGACAGTCATCTTAGGAGTATCAGACCGTGAAACCTTATCCGCTCCAGTAGGCACTTCACCGCTCTGCTGTTCAATCTTGTTCAATAACCGTAATAACGGATCATTCTGCGGCTGTTTGCTATAAACATATCTTAACCCGTTAATCGCAGTCTTAAGATCACCATCGATATAGGTTGTCAACGCGTTACGCATAATTTCAGGTTCCTGCCCAACACCCTGCTGTTCTTCAATTTCAGACGATATTGTCTGTAACTTATCCAGCGTTGACTTAGCTTCGATTCTGGTAGGATCGATATCCAGCGCTTTCGCATACTGGCTCACCGCGAGTAAATAGTTACCTTGACGATACGCTTCAGAACCTTCTTCAAGCAGTTTGCGTACTGCTGCGTGACGCGGTTCTGTAATCTGTGCACCAAAACGCCAGCTGCCCGAAAATCTATGGCTTGCACCGAGTGAGTGGAACGCAAAAGCATAATCTACGCCAAAATCTTTATACTTCAACCCAAATCCCGCGGTAGTCTCGCGTAAACCAGTACCTAAATCGCCTTCAAATCCAAGCCGTAACGCCACGAAGTTTAGTAACCAATACTCTGCACCGCCATGCCAGTTAAAGTTTGAATTCCCGCTTTTGTCCAAATCCGCGGATATTGTTAACCGGTCTCTTAAGAAGTTATAAGCCGCGCCCAACCGGATACTTACCGGCAGCTTATCATTTGTATCGCCAAAAGATAACGGTAATAAGTTAGAAACGCTGAGCCCTAAGCGTAACGGCAAATTCTTAATATTCTTCGCAAGAAGGTATGCATCAAGGGTTAAATGATAATCCGAAGAAGTATCCAGTGTCCGACCAACCATCTTTGTGGTAACGCCGACTGATATAAACTCCCACACTGCACGGCCGTATGATAATGACAACGCCTGTTGTGTATCGCTGAACTTGTAAACATTACCATTCGTATCACGGACGGGTTCACACACAACCGCTTCGTTATTATTGTCATACTGCACAATCCATTTCTCGAATCCATCAGAATTTAACCGCACATAGTTTATACCGAACACGCCGAGGTTGCTGGTCGGATAGATGAACGACAAAAAGTCGTATGATGTCTCGGACCAAAGGGTTGCGTGTAACGCCGTAATTTCTTTACGATCAAGCTGTGTCATCCCCGCCGGATTCCAGTAGGCCGCGCTAGCATCATCCGCGATTGCGATAAACGCTTTCCCCATGGACAACGACCGCGCACCTGCACCCCAGGAAAGAAACGCACCAGCCTGCCCGCCGGTTGCTGCTGCGTACGAATCAACAGTGAAGGTTATTAAACTAAATAAAGAAACAAGCACAGTAAATAAAAAAACCGACACGCAGCGCGATGCGGCTGCATACCGGTTATTTAATTTACACTTATTAACTGCAACTCTTGTGCCAGTTCCTAATAAACTTTTCATTTTCTTGTTCCTTCGGCAACCCAGCCGCCCTATCGTTCCAACCTTGCGCAAGGTTGTACTTAACTTAGGACCCGTACTCGCAGTCACCCTAACTGCGAGCTCCGAAACTTTCGGAGGCTTTGCCTGAGCTACAGTCTAACTACCTGCCACTCAGTTCCCGTATTACCGGGAAGTCACCAGGTTTCCCTGGTTTTGCCATTTATCGGTGAACTCAAAAAAACAGAAACCAAACTGCCAGACTCTAGATTTCCTACACTTACTTCACACATACTCTTCTGTTCAGCTTGGTTAACACTAACCATAACACTTATCCACTTCTTTCTTCGGCAACCCAGCTACCTTATCCCGCAACCTTTGCGGGACTTAGGCCTGAAGCTTTGCGACTCCGCGTTTTCACGCGGGATAGCCTTTATCGCTTCTCTGAAATACTCTTAGTTGCGCTTTCCCATTAATATTAATAGCAACAAAACATTTTTTTGTCAACAACAAAAAAAATATATTTCCACCGCATTAATGCACCAACCCGATCTTAATCATTTGTGTGACGGTACCTTTAGCGGCTTTTACTTCAATTTTGGCAATATATCCGCCTTTTGACACGAACTCACCGGTTTCATTCTTACAATCCCAGAGTATAGTATTTGCCCCAACCTTAGCGCCATCATCCCCCGGGTTTATCTGCCACTGGCGGACTACATATCCCAATAAGTCATACAATGTAATAGTAACCCCCGCGTTTTCGTTGAGTATATACGCAATCCTAGCTTTCCCTTCTTCCCCGCCTTTTCTTGAATCTACAGGGTTAGGATACACATGCGCATCAGATATAGGCTCTTTTGGCAAGCCCGTAGATGCAGGATCTGACGCTTCCGACCAATCACTCCAGCTACCTGCGTTATTCAACGCTCTTACACGATAGTAATAGAAATGCCCTTGAGGCCGCGGGTCATCGACTAAAACATTACCGTTTACATCAAACGCTGTATAGTTACCCACAGTGATATTCTCACTCTGCCCATCAACTACTTCTATGGTTTTCCATACAGGATTCGTATCCGACCGTTCCTGTATTTCATATAGTTTTATCCCTGAACCAGTCTCATTAACCGCGATTTCTGCGGGGGTTGGGTCGAACGCGCTAACCCAGTTAACCACGAATGAGCCACTTTCAATAACTTTTAACTGCCTGGTATAATGCTCCGGTACAGGCTTCACAGGCCTCAACGGCGGGGTTAAGTCAATCTTAATAGTACAATGCTTCGCTTCACTATCTTTTGTTTCAACTTTCATTATAGAAGCCTTCCCGATACTCGAACTTAAGTATGTAACATACCTGGCGGATGCTTTTAAGTGGAAATAATACGTTTTCCCGTGCTTAAACGATACCGCCATATTAGCAGTGGTTTCAATATTAGTATCTGCTGTAATATTGGACATATCGAGCTTCTTCCAGCTTTGCGAGTTAGAACTAAACTCCCCTGACGCGGTACTATCCAATACTGCAATAGACGACGTCCCGACTGCGTAGTACACCTGGGTAAGTTCAACGTTCCCAACACCAGTAGGCAATACAACTCTCCACGCGGTCTTAACTTCCGATGTTTTGTTAATCCACGCAAAAGTTTGTATTCCGGGTGTCTTAGTATCAGCGTCAATATACTGAACTTCCGGCGTTGCCAAATGCTTGATCATCACCTTTAACGACCTTATAGGATACACAGAACTCGAACTACCTACTGACGATTTTGGCGTCCTGATAAACTGATCAATACCCGGGATTTCGATTTGCACCTCATGTTTTTCAGTATTAATATATTCCGTCTTATCATTCGCATTTTCATTATACGCCCCGAGCGTCCCTGTGATGAACAACGAATTCCCCGCGGAAGTAATATAAATCTCAGTTGCCGTACTAAAAATAATATTTGCCGACCCTTTTTTGAAATTAATAGAATTGTTAATAACATAACCTATCAAGCCGGTAGGATCAAGAGTATCCGTCGAGGTAAACAAATTATCATTATCAACATCACGATACACTTTTAGTTCGGTAAGATCCCCTTCACCATAATATTCCGGATAATAATTGGTTGAACCCGCTTTTTCAATAGAACCATTCTGCCGTAACGTAAACCCAGTTAACTTAACCTTGTTTTTATTAGTTTTTAACCTAATCTGCAACAACGGTACAGTCCGACCCTGTATTTCCGCTGCCGGAGCAAGGTTATCGCCGGTAGCTATGATCTGAATCGGGTCAATCTTGGATTTAGCCAGTGTCTCAAACGGCATATTCGTACTGGCGACAGTATTCGGCTGATTCACTACGATTCTTACGGTATCCGGTATTTTTAAACCAAGCGTATCCCCCGCCTGCGCATCATCCGCAATGTCGTACAACACAAAATACTTTTTTGCCGCCTGAGTAATAATCTGCGGTGAAGTAAGCGTTAATGTCAAATTCGGCCCGATATTATCATCTACCGGGAACTTATCAATCCCCGAAGTAATAAGTTTGTCATTAACCTCCCAGAATCCGCTGTCATCATCATCGAGATATATTTTTACATTTCCGACATCCTTATTAGTCCCGGTCATCGGCGTCGTTGTCCCGTTACCTGTCCCGATACGCTGTACCTGCAACGCGGTCCACACTGCATCAGCCTTATCGGTTTTCATCGTAAACGCGCACATAACAATATCCTTATCCCCCTGTGTCACCACTGGCGCGGGATAATCCTGTATATCAACAGGCGTGAACGTTACGCGGTCAGGATAATCACCGATAGATGCTAACGCACTTTCTATCGGTAAATCCGCGGGGTTAACATAATCCGGCGTATCAATAATAAAATAACTTGTATCCGCGAGAGACACTCCGAACTTTTTATTTACCCCACCCATATCATAAATATCGTACGCAATAAAGTAATTCTGCCCTCCGATATTGCTGTATATCGCCTGAGGTTCAAGGAATGTCAGTACACTGGTTTTGCTGACGTACTGTTCAAGCCCTTTTGAGATCAAGCCCGGAGCATACCCGGCATCATCCGTAACAACATCAGAATTGATACCATAAACTTTCGCATCAACGTCATGCTCATACACAGGAGACTTCATCAATCCTCTGGTAATCCCGGTAAAGATATACCTGTTCACCATACCATGTGTAGTTGACTCCAGCGTCATGGTTGAACTCTTATACCCGACTATCTCATGGTTTATTAACAAGAACCCATTGTTTGTCTGGAACATAGCAGTAGTATCTACGATAAGCGGCACTAAATCCTTATCGGTTAACTCATACTTTTCTTTCACCACGCCGATAGGTGTCACCCCTTTATTCTCAAACTTACCGTTATTGTTCATATCACGATAGACTTTAATAACAGAGACATCATTATCAATAACATCGCCGATACAATCCAGCTTTAACCCTCTCCAGATAACAGCGTTATCACTCGCCTGGAGGTTAAGTTTCATCACCGCAACATTTTTCTCGCCCTGAGTAGCAGTTGCCGGCAGAATAGTCTCCGCTTTAACTATCAATTTATCAACCGTTGACAACACACCCGGCGTACCGCTTCTGATATTATTGTCTAACTTAACGGAATGAGGCACATCAATCCCCAAATGCTGCTGGCTTGTATTAAAATTATCCTTACTGTTGACTGCCACACCGAAGAAATGCCCTTCAACGGCAGTTGGGCTGATATCCGCAGCGATAAAGTATACCGTCGGAGTGGTAGTGATCAACACATACCGTTTTCCGTTACCATCAAGAGTATCCAGCGAATAATTCATATCTTCCAATGTAACTTCCGCAGTATTAACCCCGGAAGTACCGCCCGGGACAGCTTCACCGACTTTAGTATCCGCACGGTTTTCACCGTATTCATTACGGTCAAATATTCCTTTATTATCATTATCTTTGTACACATATACACGTTCGACATCAGAATCAACAAATTTATCAATCCCGGTCGTGAACAAGTTTACTTTCAATCCATACAACATAACATAATATTTATCGCAGGATAACGTCATCTTCAACAACGGAACGTTGCGCATACCCTGCGAGATCGACCCGGCAATAACACTACCGGAAGAATGCGCTACTGTTGTGGTCTCGAACTGCGCACGTAATATACCGTACAAACTCGTAGGTGTCATCGAGGAATACAGCATAACTTCATTATCAACAACCACATATCCCGACGATGGGAAGCCGGACGTGGAATTAACGCTGACCGCCGTCATGTTTTCATCCACAATCTCGTTCAATACCATGCAATTAACAGGTTCAGATTTTATAGTTACTTCTCTCGGGCTCGGGATAACCTTACGCAAATTCGTGGTAAACTGCGAATGTACCGTCGTACTGGATATATAGTTCGGTTTTGACACAAAGAATGATTCATGGTTATAATAAATCCCCAATGATTCACCCGGAGTAGCAGCCTCGCTGAGGTCCATCGTAACAATATACGTATTACTTATATTATCATCAGCTTGTTTCTTCCGTGAATACACAGTCTGTACCGCGTTGGATGAAAATTCTATATAACAATCATTTTCTCTCCCGCGATTATAGAACGTTCCTGTCCCTACCATGATATCACTATCATCCAATGACTTATTATTGTTAGTATCATGCCAGATAGTTACTCTTTCAACATCAGTATCCTTTGAATCAACCGACCCTACACGCTTAAAGTTAACACCTTTCCATAACGCATCACCATTAGATGCCTCCGCACTAATTGTCATGATCTCATTATTTTTCGAACCCTGCATCAAATTAGTATACGGGTTATATTTAACCCCGCGCTCAGTTTTTGTTGAAGTAGTATGTTCATATGCGCTGAACACAACTTCATCAGCAAACTCATTAATCTGAGATAAGGTTGCAGGGAACGGTATATTCTCCGTAGAAACAAGATCCGGAGCGCCTACTTCGAAGTAAGATGTTGAATTAACCTTCAACCCTAACCGTGTTGACCCGACCTTTGCGAGATAATCAATATTAAACGTAACAAAATATGAAACCCCCTCCATAGTTATCTCGTTCCATTTAGCTTCTTCGGTTATCTTAACCTCAGCTGTAGCATTAGCGAACTTAGCAGTATCGTATCTGGTTATAGACGCCAACCCAGCCTTACCTGCAGTTTCAAATTCTGTCAGCATACCATCCGGCCGGCCTACTACCTCAGAATCCACTTTATGAACCTGCGCGGTTGTATTCTCAACCCCGCGCCCGTTTGCAGCCACTAAGAACCCGGCCATAGAATTACTACTTACTTTAGACATATAATTAATTTTTTCAGTCCCGATAGCCAGCGTTCCATTATCAAGGAATCCTCTTGTCGAGTTTACCCATATAACAGTATCCGTCACCTCAATCTGCTGCACAACACTGGTCTTGGGTGTTAAATCTTTATATATATTAATCTCTTTGATATCACTATCCCCGCCTCCGCCAGTGCGATCTAACTTTAACGATTTCCATATGACGGTATGCGACAACGCGTTCATATCCAGCCTTACCATCACAAAATCCTTATCCCCCTGAGTCGCAGAACCCTGACCGACAAAGACCGGTTTAACAACCATCGTATCCTTTGTTGCGGTAACAGTCACCTTACCGCTTGTCATCGGCCATATAGATTCCGCATTTTCGGTATTAATAGTACAATCAATAGGAACGATATCCGGATGGAACAATATCTCCGCCGCGTGTTTTGAACCAAGCACAGCAGAATCATTGAATCCAAAAGTGATGAAATAATAATTAGTCGCCGGCGTTATCTGGTCATACTCAGTATTATTTATTATATCCAGATACGCGGCATTACTCTCAAATGATATAGGTTTGGATACAGGCACGTCAAGGTTCGGGTCAAATGTCTTATTTCTATTACTATCAAGCCACAACTTTACGTCTTTAATATCAGTATCCGATCCTTGATCACCAACGATATGCATAACCTTAATTTTATCCAACCTACCTGGGAACTGCTTAGTCCAGAATCCAAGCATCAACATTGCAGCATTCGGCGTTCCCTGAGGCACATCTGAGGCCGTAATCACCGGCTTATCATCCTGGCTTAGGTCAATATAAGTTGCTGAAACACTCTTTGACAGTGCACTAACCTTTTCCGGCGGGACTGATATTATTGACTCATATGACAACGCCGGGAAATTATTCTTCGCTGTTTTGGCAGTAGATTCTGGTGTCATAAACAAATGCCCGGAATCCCTGACCTCAACCCCTAATGTCTTATCCCGGTCGGCATCCACAGGTATACGAACTGTTATGAATAATACAATTTCTTCATCTGCTATTTTCTCCACTGAAGGCAGTTCTAAGTCAGCATAATCCTGAACATTAAATTTAGCAGAACATAAATAAGTATCCGATGCACTACCACGGTCATTAAGTGTTTTATCACCCTCAAAAGTACCGTTACCATTCTTATCTTTGTATAATGCAACTTCTGTCACCTGATTATACGGCAACGTTCCTTTCTTATATATTCTGACTCTAGTTAAATTCGCATAGTTAGTTGCAGCTTTTGCCAAAGGAGCAACAGCTAACCTCATGAACATCATAGCTGCAGGGCTTGGAGTATCCGTCATAGTTCCCTGGCCCTGGTATAACGCTTTTGCAATACCCTTATCCGCCTTATCCTGATCACCATCTTCCGGCGCAATATCTGTAGGAATCATTAGAACCCCGACGGTATCCAAATCAGCAGAAGAATGCGCCCCGTCATTAGTAACACCGTGTATTGAATGATCATCATAATCCGTTGCACCGATGATCAACTTTTCCTGCATAACATCCTGAAGCAGGAACGTTGATACACCGCTATCTTCCTTCGTAAATCTATACATCGGCGGATTTGCTGTTGCCGTCGTTGAGATAGTCCAGTACATCACTTTCCCGGTATAATACTGCCCGTTTATAGGATCCCCTGTAGCTATATTCTGATTCTTATCCCGCGCGGTAACTCTAATAATCCCGGGGGTATCAACACTAAGCCCGGTTGTTTCATAATTATGGTTGATAGAGAAATATGTTGCAGCATTCGGTGTAATAACCTGCTGTTGCTGGGCATCTTCCCAACCCTGACCAGGAAATTCCGTGCCTGTGACAGTCGGGGAAGCAACCATAGTATCTTGATAATAGAACGACGCAACGCTTTGCCCGGTCTGGATTATAAGATCCTTATCTTCCGACCAGCCGGTTTCCGTAGCAGTAGCATTAAACCTCTTATTCTTGGAAGTTGAATATAACTTAATTGTTTTATCTTCAGTAACCGGCGATTCATTATCATACCTATCACGTGTCTGCAACTGCATCACGGTATCAATCTGTGAACCTGTTTCATAATCCGGGAAATATTCTATAGTAGTCCCCGCAATCAAACGCCGTGGCAGTGTAGTAAAGACAATCTTAGACACTATTTCTGGTGTTACAGTAACCACCTGTTTCGCCTGACCCCACCCTCGCCCTTTATTATCCAAAGCATAAATATTATGCTGTCCCGCTTTAGTATCTGAATGCCATACAGTTGCGTCATAAGAATCCGATGCTATCTGCAATTGATATGTAGTATTACGCCAATCCCGTGCGCTACCCGATGAGAACCTAACCTGCCCAGACGAATCCGACCACAAGTTTACCCGTACAAAAGGTTCATCTATAGCATCAAAATCCGTCATCTTAACCGGTGACGGGTTTTCATACTTATCCTGCAGCTGCACGTTATGATACGAAGTTGCCCCTGCCTTCAAAGTCTGCAGTGCATTGGTAAAATTCAACTGTGTAATATAATCCGCTTTAATCACCTGCAACTGTGTACCGGGCACCCATGAGGAGTTAAACCCGCGCGCATCCGCTGTGACTGTCGGTTTTGTACCCTTAGGGTTATACCGATCTGATGCGCGAGTGTCACGATAATAGAAGTCGGAATAATAATTATTCGCTTCAATCGTCACTGATGTAGTATGTACCCACGGATTTGAAGACAATGAGAACGAGTACGGGTATCGAATAGAGAAATCATCAATAAGATAATTCGCTAACGAATCCGATAACAGGTTCACAATTACGGTTTGTGTTGCCACCCGCGGGTTACCATACTGATCCTGCAACTCTATCTGCAACTTCTGTGTAACATTGGTATTAGCATCACGGAATAACCCTGCACGCAGCGTACGTGACGGTGTGTCAAACCCAACCTTGGCAACCTGGTTTGGATGCACGGTGATAGGATAATTTTCCACCCAGTTACCTACATTAGACATAGTGATAATCCACTTACCTGTGGAGGGCCGCACAAACTCACCCACTGCGCCTTTACCGGGGTACAGGTCATCATTTGCCGGGTACGATGCCCATTTATCGGAATACCTGAACTGCACCTGTGTCTGTCCTTCAAAGATCTCCACAAAAGTTATTGGAATGTTATCCTCTGCCTCTGGTAAATAGAAACTATGATCGCTAATATTATCCCCCGGTGCATTTGTAACCAACGGAATATTACTTTTCGTCAGCCACGTAGCATTATTAAAATAATCCCGGCGTTCAACCGTAAACGGTGTACTTATGATCCCAGCTAATATCTCATCCGGTTCATCGACAACTACTATCTTGTACGGCACACCGCCTATCGTAGTCATCACACCGCTCACACCGTACACGCTGCTGGAAACAGAAACCTTAACCTGACAATAATCCCCTGCTTTTGTTGATATAAACAGGTAATAAGGAATACTAAAACCGGCACGCCCTAACGTATCAGTAACCGTAGAAATCACAACCTCTGCCGGCAACCCTCCCACCACAGTTTTAATAGTCCCCGTTGCCCCGCGCACGTTGAACACCTCAAAACTAACCGTTGTTGTTGTAGCGACTGTGTTATCAAACAAGTCAGACAACTGCCCGGTGATCTGCCTACGCCCGATCTCTGCAGGGCTACCTGCAGACACTTGTTCGTTTATGACAGGATCTACGATAACATTCGCAAGTTCACCCGGCCGCACGGTAATATTACTAAGCAACCCATCGCGTATACCTGTAGGTTTGGTTATTTCGTTATACCCATCAAACCCTGCGATTGCGCGGATCCACTGCGTGCCCGCTTTTCTGAGGATTGCGGTATTATTAAACATATGCGTCCCGTTATCTGCCTCAACAAATGTTTGCCAGAAATTGATATGTTTTACTAACGTATCACCAGTAAGTATCTTTGTCCCCATCAATGTAGGATTTTGTTTATGCAACGGATCAGAACTATACGTCTGCGCATCAAGATACACCTGCCCCTTAAATATCTTAGGCCCGGTACCGACTATATTCTCATATTGGTCATACGCAGTTACACGGACATTAACCGCCTCACCTGCAGTCATAATTGACGGTACATCGCTTATACCCAAACGATAAGCATCTGACGGATACATTGTAAACTCCGACGACGTTCCTGATGCATACAACGTTGGTGTACTCGCATCTACAGCGGTTACGGTCCACGATGTCCCTGCTGTTTTGAAATTAACAGTTAACAGATTCGACCCGTTCTGTAATTCAGCAGAATCCATGGTATTATTTGGATGCGGGTTATTTGTCTGTAACCTCACCATCGGGCCGGTAGGAACGCTTTCCACAATGTTATTATACGCGTCAACAAGATTTACGCGCACACTAACCCCGTTCCCTGCTATTTGAGTCGTACGATAAACCTCATACCTCCCATAACTTGACCCATACACCGCTTGTTCCCCTGGCAACAGGACCAATAACTTCACCGGTGCGGAAGAGTTCACCACAAACTGCGGGCTAGTATTCTGTAAGTACATCTGTGCATCATCCAAAGCCGTAACCGTATTATTACTCGCCTTTGACCGTAATGTAACAACAAATTCGCGGGTACCAAGGTTCAACGGCTGCCCGCTAGGTTCTTCTGTATCATACGGATCAGATGTTTGAATTTTAACATTCGGCTGGCCCACTGTATTTGCGAGGTTATAGAATGAATCCACAAGATTTGCGGTAACCAGGAATGGCACCCCCGCGGTTTGAGCACGCGGCGCACCTGTACGCCCGTCACCATAATCATCACTGCTGCGGTACCACAACGATTCAGGAGCATTAGTCACTTTTCCAGGTACCCTTGTCATCCCGGGAACGAGTACCTGTAAATGAGTTATAGACATATTATGCCTGACCGTAAATACAGAAGTATTATACCCCGTATAACTAGGGCTTGACCGCGTGTTAAATGTAAGATAATGCGAAGTTGATGCCACGATTAACTGCGGCACAAAAATCACCTGCCCGCTGGTGGTAACCTGTTGAGCGGTCTCCAGGGTATCATAATTATCAAGCGGTGAGCTAAAATCAACCGTTGCTTCACTATTATCATTCGATGATAAATCCTTAAGATCATTGATCCAGTTCCAGTTAGAATCAACCACCCGGACAGTAGCATTGAAAGTAGTCCCCGCAGTTTGTGTTGCAGGAGTTCCGGTTTTCCCGCTTGAACTTCCCGGGACAAAGGTTTGCCCAGGCAGTATCGCCACGAGTTTTGCAGGGCTGTTGTGATAAACATTTACTACTGCACTTGTATTATTATCGAGATCCGGTACAAATCCTGTATCCGCCACCGTTACTGTTGAAGTTGACGCTGTGACTAATGACACAGAAAATACTCCATAACCATTCACCAATGCCTGCGGTGCGGGTTCTGTGTCATACAAGTCAGCTGTGGTCAATACCACGGTCGGTGTTGCCGGGGTGAGGTTCCAATACTCATCCGCAGCGTTTACGGTAACATTAAACGGCACACCCGCTATCTGCTGAGTTGGCAATGCTGATGTCTTCCCGGAAGGAGAACCCGGTAACCCGACTTCACCAGGGAGTAATACTTGCAAACGTTTAACCTCACCAGGATATACCCAGGTTAATGAACTCGTAGAATATGCTAACACAGGCTCCGCTGGATTACCATCATACGCTTCAACCCTGCGGTTCTGGTTCGCGGTAGTAAACGTAATCGTAGCAATCGCAATACCGTTATACATATCAGCATTTGTGTATGATACTGGAGAAATCCCTGGAATTCCATAAGGATCAGTGGTACGCATTTCAATAATATGATTAACCGTACTCACGAGGTTATAATAATCATCAGTCGCAGCAACAGTCGCGTGGAATTTAACCCCGGCATACTGTGATGCCACGGTACCGGTTCTACCTTCCGGCTGTGTGTTCTTACCATTAACCAGTGTTTGATTCGGTAATAATGTAACCAACTTCTTCACTGTATTCGGTACAACAGTAATGTATGGCGACTGGTCAGAAGCAAGCCCCGCACCGGTTGTAGCGGTAACAGTAGCTGTGCTTGACGCTGAAACCAGCGCTGTTAAGAACGACGAGTTTTTACCATACAATAACGCGTTAGCAATACTTTCCTTATCATACGGGTCAGAGGTCTGTACGGTTACCAACTGGCTCCACGTATTATCACGGTTCCACCAGGTATCCACTGCATTAACTGTGGTATAGAATCCCACTCCGGCGGTGATAGTACTTGGCGTCCCTGACTTTCCGTATGGCGCAGAATTGTTACCGTTATCATATTTTCCAGGGACTGCGGTTTCACCCGCAACCAATACTTGCAACTTAACCGCGCTGTTGGGATATACCGCCACCTGCGGGCTTGTGTATGACGCATACCCTGAATTACTTAACGCAGTTAAAGTTGATGTAGCGTAGTATACCGTCCCAGTCTGCCCCATATCAGCAGTTACGAGCGTTACGGTAAACTGCGTAGTCCCCGCGATTAAGGATTTTGTTGATAATACAGCTTCATCGTCGTATAAATCACTTGTCTGCATGTTTACCAGCGTAGTATTATTCGCTATACGGTTCCAATAATTATCTACAGCATTAACTGTTACGGTAAACGCCACACCGGCACGCTGATTACTTGGCGTACCCGTTTTCCCGCCGGTAGTATCTGTATAAACAGGTTTTCCAGGGACTGCGGTTTCACCCGGGAGTAAGAGCTGCAGCTTCGACGCGGTATTATAGGTTACAGTCGTAATGTTTGACGTGTATGCGTACAAACTCCCGCCCATACGTATACCTTCCGGATTCGATGCGGTGAAGGTTACTGTGCTTGCAGTAACCATTGTAAACGTGAACCCGGTTGTCCCTGCCATAAGCACTTCGTTAATGGGTTCCACATCCCACGGATCGGACGACACGACGTTTACTTCCGAGTACTCACTTGATACGAGGTTCCAGTAATCATCACATGCGGTCACTGTAACAGTGAACGGCACCCCCGCGGCCTGTAACGACGTAGACCCTGTTTTTCCGCCATATACTGAATCATAACTCCCGTTAAACGGCTTCCCTGAGATAATACTTTCACCGGGGACAAGAACCTGTAATTTCCGAACGGTGTTAGGTATAACAACAACTTTTGTGGATGTATATGCAGCATACGCACCACCGGGCCTACTTTCATAATTTTGATCTGTCGCGGTAATCGTAAACCCGCCGGTAGTAGCTGTGACAAGTGTATACGCAAATGTGGTAGAACCATTAGACAAACTTCTGGTTGACGGTTCAATATCCCAGTTATCCTGTGATGTAGTCAATACCGCCGGCGCAGAGCTTGTAATATTCCAGAAATCGTCAACGCACCGGACGGTAACATTGAACGCCACCCCCGCGGTTTGAGTTGTAGGCGTCCCGGTTTTACCAAACGGTGCGGAGTTATGTTTACCATTAACAGCAGTTTCACCCGGGACTAGAACGATTAACTTATTCGGTGCATTCGGGTTAACATTGATACTCTGTGTCACGTTTGACGTATACGAATTCGCAGTTGCTGTGATAACAGTTTGTTTTTCTGTAACTAAAGTCACTGTTGATACACCGATCCCGTTGGAGAGCCCAAACGCTGAAGGTTCAGTATCATAATTATCATCCGTCGCTAATGTCACCACCGGGGTCTCTGATACAGTATTAAAATACGCGTCACATGATTTTACGGTAACGTTAAACGCAACACCCGCGGTTTGAGTAACAGGCGTCCCTGTTTTACCGTATGGTGAAGAAGCAGTTGGTGCAGTAGCACCCCATTCCCCGGGCTCCTGAACCTCACCCGGAGCGAGGACTAACAACCTTGACTTTGTTGAGGGTTGTATATAAACATTTGCAGTACCGGTACTAACCCCCGCAGCGCTTGTCTGCGCGGTAATTGTTTGTGTATCAGCAGTAACCATTACTAAGTTAAAGTTAGCAACACCGAAACTCAACCCAGCCTGCGCTGTTACAGGATCATCATACTTATCCGTAGTTGTAACAGAAACTATCTTATCAGCTCCTGTGTTCAGGTTATAATAATTATCCGTAGCGTATACCGTTATAGAACACATTGACCCGGCAGTCTGAATATTCGGCGTTCCGCTTTTTCCGCCAGTACCATCATATGGCGGCTTACCAGGTATCCAGGTTTCACCGGGTAACATTACGAACAACCGTGTCCATGTAGACTTTTGAACTGTAAACATCGTGGATGTCCCTGTTGAATACACCAACCCTGTATCATAAGCCCACATACTATGCGACGTATTTGCTGTGATGAGAGTAATCCCAAACGCCCCTTCCCCGTCTTGTAAAGGATAAGCCGCGGGTTCGGTATCGTATACATCATTAGTTTCAATCCTAACTGTTGGATTAGCACCTGTAACTACGTTCCACAGTACATCCGTGCATTTTACGGTAGTATCAAACCTAGTCCCTGCGGTTTGAATTGCGGGCGTCCCGATTTTCCCTGACGCAGTATTCGGTTTCGCGGTTTCACCCGGGAGAACGACTTGTAGTTTAACTGGCGTGCCCGGTGTGGTATAAATACTCGGTGAAAGAACAGAACCAAAATATGTCCCGCTTTCATCCGAATCCCAGGCGGTAAGTACATGCGAAGTGTTCGCAGTAACAAGATTCGCCATAAACACAGTTGACCCATTCACTAGCGGCTGTTCCGTAATATCCCACCCAATACCGGTTTCTGAATCTGTCCCGTCATTAGGATCGGTAGAGGTTAAGGATACTCTCGGTTGCGCGCCGGGTTCTATATTATTAAACGAATCCACAGCATGAACGGTTACTGCAAACGGCTGCCCTGCGGTTTGCTGCACAACACTTCCCGTCTTTCCAGTAACTGATCCAGGTACATGAACCTGATTGGGAACTAACATCAACAATATCCTAATCCCCTGCCCATCGGGTTCCGGAGTAACATTAAATCCTGGCGAAAAATACGGAGTATATTGTTGAGGATCGTTATCATGCTGCGCGTAGGCAGTAACCTTCTCGGTTAATCCCTGAGATAACGTTGCGCGATGCAGCTTAATAGCAAAAGTATTCGAACCCTGAATAAGCTGAGTAGACAAAGGATCGGTATCATAAACGTCTGTGGTGTACACCTTTGCCAGCGGCTGCGCTGAAGGATTTATATTCCAATACTTATCACACGCGTTGACGGTAACATAATACGTTGTCCCCGCGTTAAGCGTTGCAGGCGTCCCTGTTTTGCCACCTGTACCTGGATACCACGGTGTCTTCCCGGGAATATGCGTTTCACCAGGCATAAGCAACTGCAGATATGAAGCTGTAGCAGGTGACAGCTGAACAGCAGCATTTCCGGCTATTAACTTATCAACATCCGGGATCGGGCTGACATCAGAACTGAAAATAGTAGTATATTTATTCACCGTACTTTGCGTGCCGTTATTAGCCGTAACAAGTTCAATATAGAATATGGTTGTCCCCATCACCAGGCTCTGTGTTGACGGCTCAATGTCATATAAATCATTGGTTGTAATCTTCACAATTGACGTTGATTCACAGAGGTTCCATTTACGGTCAGTCGCGTATACAGTAACAGGGAACGCAACTCCTGCGGTCTGTAATGCCGGTGTCCCTTCCTTCCCTGTGGAAGAACCCGGTAGTGACTGTTCACCCGGTAATACTACAAGTAAGTTCGACGGCGCACCGGCTAAGACTTTGATATTAGGTGATGTATTATTCTGCAGATGGCCGTTAGTTGCACCCGTTGCAGTAGAAGCTGTGAGTGTCCATCCTGTGGTGGTCGCAGTAACCAGTGTAGGCCAGATATTCGTAAACCCTAAACCAGTAGGTTTATTACTGGGCGCTACAAAGAACGGATCGCTTGAGCGTAACATAACAGTTGTGTCAGTACTCACCAGGTTCCAATATTTATCTACGACATTAACCGTAACATTAAACATTTCATCCGCCACCTGCGTATTTGGCGCCCCGGTTTTACCAGTGGAAGACCCTGCATCTGCGGATTCACCCGGAACTAATAATTGTAATTTAACAGAATTCCCCGGTTGTGACTCTATAGGCACAGTTTGATAACTTGTAAGCGGATTCCCGTAAGCCGTTGATAACGTAATACGATAACTTGTTGAACCAAGTATTGCGCGGTGGAATTCCATATCAAACGACAGCACACCGCTGGATGTCGGCGCAGTGGTAGGATGAATATCATACGGATCCTCGGTCTCAACCATCAAGCTAGCGCTGGTAGACGGCACAACGTTCCACTGATTATCTGTGATCAACGCAGTAACAGTAAACGGAATCCCTGCGCGCTGTGCGATAACAGTTCCAGTCTTACCCGTCGCACTCCCCGGCTTATATGTTTCATTAGGCACTATGCACAACAACCGTGTCGGCGGTGCCGGATTTACTATAACCTTGGGTGAAGTATACGCACTATAACTTCCCACTAGAGGAGAACTAATAACCCATCCTGTCTCCGTTGCAGTAAGGAAGGTAACATCAACACTCGCGCGTCCCTGTGTCAACCCAACAGTCCCGGGGTCAGTATCATTTGTATCATCAGTGTTTACAGTAACAACAGGATTATCATTTCTTACATTCCAGTAATCATCGCATGCCTGGACTGTAACGGTAAACGTTGTCCCTGCAACCTGTGCAGTCGGCGAACTTGATTCCGACTTCCCAAGCTGCCCAGTATTTTTTCCAGCAACCCAGGTTTCACCCGGCACAATTATTTGCAATTTCTTAGCAAGGCCAGGATTAACCGTAATCTTAGGGCTTGTACTAAGAGAATACTCCGGCGTATCTGTATCCGCATCCTGTACTGTAATAGACCAGCTTGACGGTTGTATTGCCCACCCGCTGGTGTAGTATGTAATACTAAACGTTGTTGTCCCATTCTGTAATGTCTTATTTGACGGCTCGGTATCATAGGGATCTTCAGAGAGAATACTCACTAACGGCGCATTACGCGATACACGGTTCCAGTATTTATCCACTAAATTAACAGTAATAGTAAACGGTACACCGGCAGTCTGCTGGCTGGGTGTCCCAAGTTTACCAAACGGTAAGGTATTGATACTGTTATCCCATTTACCCGGCTCCGCAGTTTCACCAGGAACGATTACCTGTAATTTAAGTTCACCGTCAATATTAGTTTTGGGTATAACAGTAACCACAGTACTTGTACTGGTGGTAAGAGCCGGCGCTGTGGTATCGACTGCAGAGATAACATGATCTGTCCGTGCAGAGACAAGTGTGACTGTAAACTGCGTTGTCCCGGAAACCAGCTGCGATGTTGAAGGATGGATATCCCAATTATCCGAAGTATCAATCCGCACATACGACGCATCATCCACAAGGTTCCAGTACGCGTCAGTGGCGTTGACGGTAACAGTGAATTCCACACCGGCAGTCTGTGCCTGGACAGTCCCTGACTTACCGGCAGGCGATCCCGGTAACGCGGTTTGGTTCGGTACCAACACCTGCAACCTATCCGGTACGGCCGCTAATGTAGTGAACGTATCTGACACATTTGCCGTCATAATCGGTGCGGATGTGTCTGTGACAGTAATATAATTCCCATTACCCGCAGTTACACAAGTTACCATAAACACTGTTGTCCCGCTGGCCAGCGTTCTTGTCGCAGGATGAGTGTCATAGAGGTCAGATGTCTCAAGCCGCACACCAGAATTCGGTGACGGACTTTCTATAGGCTGATAGTTAAACCAATTATCACAAGCATAGACGGTAACCTGGAACGCCGTCCCCGCGGTTTGAGTTGTTGAACCAGTAGTTTCACGCCCATCATCAGTCCCAGGGTCGAGCACCTGGTTCGGCATGAGTACCAACAATTTTGATGCTGTATTAGGTATCACCACAATATTTGGTGTAGTAAATCCGGTATATCCCGCAGCTGAACCTGTCAGAGTCCACCCGGAATCCGTCTTTGTAACAAGGGTAACTGAATATATTGTAGTACCGCTAACCAGTACCTGGTTAAGCGCTGTCGGAACATTAGGATCGTTACGGACAAGATTTACCGCCGGATTAAAGCTTGTATACCGGTTCCACCAGTAATCACATGCGTTGACAGTAACATCAAACGCCGTCCCCGCAGTCTGAGTTGTAACACTACTATTCTTCCCTCCGGTATTATCAGTATATGGCGCTTTACCCTGCTGCGCAGTTTCACCGGGGACTAATACCTGTAACCGTCTTGCGGTAGCCGTAGTATCCGGATTCGGTGTAACAGCAACTGCAGCGGAAGTTGAACTATACATTGTTGTCCGCCCGTATGCATAGATTCTCCACCCTGAATTATTCCAGTTTGCCGCATCAGTTGCGGAGACTAACGTCATCCTGAACCCTGTAGTACCCTGTATCAACGTCTGGCTTGACGGATGAATATCAAAACTATCCGAACTTGTCACCCAGACAAGTGTGGAAGTTGATGTGCGGTTATACCAGTTATCTACACCATAAACTGTTACATCAAACGCTATCCCCGCGGTCTGTACCGTTGCGGAACCAAGTTTCCCACCCGTCCCGTCATACGGCGGTTTACCTTGCTCCAGAGTTTCACCAGGTACGATCACATGCAACCGCGCTGAAGCATTCGCAGCAACTGTTACCGCAGTTGAAGTACTCTTTGCTAACGGCGACGCATCGCTATCCACTGCATAAATTGTATGATTCATATTACCCGTGACAAGTGTCAGAGAAACAACTGTCGTTCCACCGAGTAATGACATTGCTGAAGGTGTTGAATAATACACGTCGTCAGCAGTAACCTGTACCAACGCAGTAGCGTCATTCCTTATATTCCAATAATTATCTGTCCCGCGAACTGTAACATTAAACGCCACCCCGGCAGTTTGTGTAGCCGGAGAACCATTTTTCCCGCCGGTATAACTATCATACGGCGCTTTCCCAGGCGCTGCGGTTTCACCAGGTAATAACACCTGTAGTTTAACCGCGCTATTTGCCTGAACCGTTGAAAGTATGGTTGAATACGATTCAAACGCCACACCGGAATCGTCGGTATCCGCTGCAGTGACAGTATGCGATCCAGCGGTAACCATCATCATGCTGAACGTCCCAACACCATCTTCTAAAGCCTCTGAATCCACTGCGCTGTTGTTATCATCATCATCCGACATAGATACCAGCGGAATACCCTGCGTTGGGCTTATACCGTACAACGTATCATTAATTCTGTTCCAATATTTATCAGTCGCGTATGCAGTAACATTGAACGCCACACCTGCGGTCTGTAATGAAGACGCGCCCGACTTCCCGGTTAACGTCCCCGGTTGCACAGCCTGTCCCGGCAGGACAACTAATAATTTCTGCTGATTTGTTGTATACGGCTTAACCGGTATACTTGCACTGGTATCAATAGTATAACTATTCGGTGCGATATCATCAGCAGTAATAGTCCATCCTGTTGTAGAAGCAGTAATCAGTATCCAACCCGGTTGTGCAACACCATTGGTAAGCGTTGAATCTGCGAACGCGCCGCCCTCATACGCGCCATACGGTGCCTCACCATCATTCCCATCGGTAGAAGTCAACCTCGCGGTCGGCATAGAATACCCTGTTTCTACAAGGTTGAAATAACTATCCACTAACCGCAGAGTCAACTGGAATTCCGTACCCGCTACCTGAACACTCGGCGTCCCGGTCTTCCCGGTGGAAGAACCAAGATCCAAGGATTCACCGGGAACCAATATCTGCACCTTCGTTGCTGCATTATTCCCTACCGCCACAGGGCCATTTGTATACGGCGGATTGTAAAGATAGTTAACTAAAGTCACTCCTCCGTCGTGGTAAGTCCGGATAAACGTGTTTTGTTCACGTTTAAGCGTCACAGTATAGGTCGAGCTTATCACTAGAGTCGAAGTTGACGGCGAATATGACGCATAATAATCCGCGCTATTACTGGAACCCAACCAAACATTAACGTTTGTACTTATCAAATTGTAATACGCATCACAGGAGTAGACTGTAACCGTAAACGCCGTCCCGGCAACCTGCGCTGCAGGCGACCCTTGTTTACCATACGGCGTCTCGTTATACTTCCCCTGTACTCTGGTTTCACCAGGGTGCAGCACAAGCAATTTACTTGCTGCCCGCGGGCTTACTGTGAACCGTATTGTGGTGGTAGAAGTATAGAACGTTCCCGTACCGTCAACATCATCTACAGTAATCTGATGCGTATTCGCAGTGAATAATGTTACGTTAAACGTATTTTCTCCTGCAGATAACTGTTTTTGCGCATTATAAGGCAACACGCTATCTACAAGCCCGTAGGTATCGGTTATTGTCAACTGTACTGTCGGTTCGTTGACCAACACTTTATTCCAGTAACCATCAGTCACACGTGCAGTAACAACGAACGATGTCCCTGCCTGCTGTGTATCCGGTGTAACAGTCTTCCCATTAGGATGCCCATCCAACGCTGATTCTCCGGGTAACAATACCTGTAGTTTCACAGCGTCATCACGGTTGATGGTAACCCCAGCGATTGTCTGTGATGACCATAGCACAGCTTCCCCGCTATTATCTTCCGCGATAATATCCCATGAACCGTATTTAACCATCCTCACGGTAAACGTTTCCTGCCCGTCACTCAAACCCTTAACCGCTGGCTCATAACCCCAAATTTCATCATAAGGATCTGTCGTACGTACACGGACAGAACGGTTAGATGAGGCTCCGCTATTACGGTTCCAATACTCATCACAT